>JALQUU010000231.1 GCA_023260655.1 Paracoccaceae bacterium
GGCGACTACCTCGGCAAGACGGTGCAGGTGATCCCGCATGTGACCAACGAGATCCAGGACTTCGTCAAGCGCGGCGCCGGCTACAACAGCCCGGAAGCGGTGGACGTGGCCATCGTCGAGATCGGCGGCACGGTGGGCGACATCGAGTCGCTGCCCTTCCTCGAGGCCGTGCGCCAGCTCAGCCTGCGCCTGGGGCCCAACAACGCGGCCTTCGTCCACCTGACCTATGTGCCCTGGATCGCCGCCGCCGGCGAGCTCAAGACCAAGCCGACCCAGCACACGGTGCAGAAGATGCGCGAGATCGGCATCCAGCCCGACGCGCTGCTGTGCCGCGCCGACCGCCCGATCCCCGACGACGAGCGCGAGAAGATCAGCCTGTTCACCAACGTGGCTCAATGGGGCGTGATCTCGATGCCCGACGTCGACACCATCTACAAGGTGCCGCGCGTGCTGCACGAGCAGGGCCTCGACGGCCTGATCTGCGACAAGCTGCGCCTGAACACCCCGCCGGCCAACCTCAAGCGCTGGGACGACCTGGTCTACGAGACCCAGCATCC
>JALQUU010000232.1 GCA_023260655.1 Paracoccaceae bacterium
GGGCGCGCCGAAGTGCTCGTGCGGGCGCGGCATCTGGTGAACGACAATACCGTCATCCGCCGCGAGGGCGGGTTCATCGACTATTACCAGCTTCTGTTCGACCGCCACCAGATCATCTACGCCGAGGGCATCGCCGCCGAGACCATGCTGGTCGATACCCGCACCCGCGCGGCCCTGCCCCCTGAGATGGCCTAGAAGCTGGCGCAGACGCTGCCCGGCCATACGGATCGCCCGCATCTGCAATTCGAAGTGTCAGACGATCTCCTGAACCGCCCCGACACCGCCGAACTTCTGCGCCGCGCCTCGACGCGGTAGGATCAGGGGGCGCTGCCCCCTTGGCGCTTCGCGCCTCACCCCCGGGATATTTCCGAAAGCGAAATTATGGGCGTGGGGCGTCTAACGTCATGACGCTTGCCATACGCAATCCATACGCTTCGGAAAAGCGCTTCTCATTGCCAAAACCGGGGCGTGGGCTTATAGGCCGCTCCATGCTCGATACACCGAACCGCCCCGTGCTCCCGCCCGAAATCGCCCGCCGCCGGACCTTTGCGAT
>JALQUU010000233.1:0-251 GCA_023260655.1 Paracoccaceae bacterium
GGTGCCGCCTGCACCACGCGCCCGGCAAGGCCGTCACCGCGGCCGGAAAAAGAATGCCGCCAGCCATCTGCGCAAGTACGGCCCGCGCCAGAAACGCTGACACGTTGTCCGACGACGGCGGCCGGTACCGCCAAGCATCAACCGCCGTCGTCTTCCACCCCAAGCAGCCCACCCGAAAAGGAGACCACCCATGGCTGACCTGACTCTCGCCACCACCATGCCCGGCGCAACCCCGAAAACGCCGCCGCTGT
>JALQUU010000233.1:258-550 GCA_023260655.1 Paracoccaceae bacterium
GGGCACCACGACTGGCTGGGCTCTGAGCCTGCCGGATCGCTCGGTCACCCACGGCTATGTCAGCTTCAAGCCCCAACGATTCGAGGGTGGCGGTATGCGCTACCTGCGATTCACCAACTGGCTGACGGAACTCGACCGGTTGTCAGGGCCCATTGCGGTCATCTGGTTCGAGGAAGTGCGCCGCCACGCAGGCACAGACGCGGCCCATGTCTACGGCGGTCTGATGGCGACGCTGACCGCTTGGGCCGAGTTGCGGGGCATTCCCTATCAGGGCGTCCCGGTTGGCACGATC
>JALQUU010000234.1 GCA_023260655.1 Paracoccaceae bacterium
AGGGTAGACCTAGTTATCAACTATTTCAAGGATTATGAATGTACTAATATTGTAGCCAGACGAGCTATAAATTCGAAGAAACCGGATGCTACAACGATGGAAGTATTAATCAATAACTAAATCTTTCACTAGGTCGCTAAATTTGATATATTCAATATCTAGACTTTTTGCCAAGTCTAGATACATTTTTTTTGTCTCGGATACTTCACCGAATATTTTTGTATTTCCATAAATAAGTTCGTGTTCTTGATACGCGACACAAACAATTTTTAGTGGTTTTCCATATAATTTTGGAATATCACTATATTTATACATAACTCCGAATACTTTTTCGCCTGCGGTGCCAGTGGTGGTCCAATTTCGTGTCTTGACTTCATAAATACATTCATCAGTCTCCCAATCGGGCGAGTAGCCATTCTTTGTTTGTGGTTTTCTAGGATTTTCGCCCTTCAGTGTCAAGACATCATATACCAACCCTTCTCCCAAAAGGGTTGTCCAGTTTCCATTATTTGTTTGACCGATGACAGAATTGCCCCATTCTGTTTCTTGT
>JALQUU010000235.1 GCA_023260655.1 Paracoccaceae bacterium
GCCACGTCGTCGGCAAAATAATCGACCACGGCAAGATCGTGGGTGATGAACAGGAAGGCGAGCCCGCGCGCGGCCTGAATGTCTTTCAGCAGGTTCAGCACCTGGCTCTGGATCGAAACGTCGAGCGCGGACAGCGGCTCGTCGGCGATGATCAGTTCCGGCTCGGGCGCGAGAGCGCGGGCGATGGCGATGCGCTGGCGCTGGCCGCCGGACAGCCCGGTGCCCTGCTCGCCGACGATGGTGTCATAGCCTTCAGGCAGCTCGCAGATGAAGTCGGGCGCGCCGGCCAGCCGCGCCGCCTCGATCACCTTCTCCAGCGAGGCCGAGGTAAAAGTGACGGCGATGTTGTCGCGCACGGAGCAGTTGAACAGCGTGTTCTCCTGCAAGACCACGCCAATCTGGCGGCGCAGGCTGGCGCTGTCGTACAAGGCCTCCTCGCACGACAGGTCGGCCAGGTTGAACCAGTGCTGCAGGAAGTGGATGCGCAGCATGCGCTCCAGGCCAATGGGCGGGCGTCCGTTGCCGGCCTTGGGGTAGTGAGGTT
>JALQUU010000236.1 GCA_023260655.1 Paracoccaceae bacterium
GATGTTGTGGTGCAGTTTGGCGATTTCGAGCCGGGTTTGAACGCGCAGCGCGGCGTCGAGGTTGGACAGGGGTTCGTCAAACAGGAACACGCGCGGCTCCTTGACGATGGCGCGGCCAATGGCCACGCGCTGGCGCTGGCCGCCCGACAAAGCCTTGGGCAGGCGGTCGAGCAAATGCGTCAGCTGCAAAATGTCAGCGGCTTCGCGCACTTTTTTGTCGATCTCGGCGGCATTCGAGCCGAGCACCTTCAGGCCAAAGCCCATGTTCTCGCGCACCGTCATGTGCGGGTAGAGCGCGTAGCTCTGGAACACCATGGCCACACCGCGACGGGCAGGCGGCAGGTCGTTGACCCGCTCGCCAGCGATCGACAGATCGCCGCTGCTGATGTCTTCCAGCCCCGCGACCATGCGCAGCAGGGTGGATTTGCCGCAGCCCGAGGGGCCGACAAACACGCAGAACTCGCCGTCTTCGATCGTGAGGTTGGCGTTGTGGATGGTCAGGGGCAAGCCATCGGCGTAGCGCTTGCAGACGTTCTTGA
>JALQUU010000237.1 GCA_023260655.1 Paracoccaceae bacterium
CAATTCAATGTTCATATTCCAAGAGGTCTTGATGAAATAAAAAATAAAACATCTATAGCAAGACAAGAGCTTGCTATTATGAATAGAGTTATTCAAGACGGAGCAGTACAACTTATTAACTGGGGTAAAAATACTCAATGGGCAGGCCGCCAGCTAACAGTAGGTTTAACATTACCATTAGCCGCATTCGGTAAAGCATCAGCAGATGCATTCAGACAAGCAGATCAAGAATTAACTCGTTTAACTAAGGTTTATGGAGATATAGCTGGATCTACTTCTGCAGAATTAGGTAAAGTTCGTCAAGATGTTATTGCAACATCTAAAGAATTGTCTCAGGCATATGGTACTAATTTTAATGAAACTATTTCTTTGGCTGCAGATATTGCTGCTACTGGTAAACAGGGGCAGGAACTATAAGCTTCAGTAAAAGAAACTAGCCGTCTAGCAGTTCTTGGTGAAGTTGATCGTCAAGGCGCTGCATCATCGCGGAAATAGCGGTGGGTACGGTGATGATGAAGGTAATTTTCCAACGCTCGATC
>JALQUU010000238.1 GCA_023260655.1 Paracoccaceae bacterium
GCACCCCGACATACCAGGGATGCTGGTCCTGCGGCAGCTCGACGATCTCGGTCAGGTGCTCGCGCTGGGTCAGTGCCGAGATCACCAGGCCGGCGGCGCGCAGGCGCTCGAGGTACTGGGTGTTGGCTTCGTAGCGGTGGCGGTGGCGCTCGGTCACGACATCGCCATAGATCTGGTGCGCGATCGTGCCCGGCGCGACGTCGGAGCTCTGAGCGCCCAGTCGCATGGTGCCGCCGAGGTCGGAGTTGGCATCGCGCTTCTGGATGCTGCCGTCGGCCTCCTGCCACTCGTCGATCAGCGCGATCACCGGGTGCGGGGTCTGGGGCTCGAACTCGGTCGAGTTGGCACCCTCGAGGCCGGCGACATGGCGCGCGAACTCGATGGTGGCGACCTGCATGCCGAGGCAGATGCCCAGGTAGGGCACGCCGTGCTCGCGGGCGTAGCGCGCCGCCGCGATCTTGCCCTCGACGCCGCGCTTGCCGAAGCCGCCCGGCACCAGGATGGCGTCGAAGCCACCGAGCTTGGCCGCCACGTCGCC
>JALQUU010000239.1:0-271 GCA_023260655.1 Paracoccaceae bacterium
CGCCATTGACCTTGTGGAAAAAGGCTATACCGCGGTCAAATTCGATCCCGCCGGCCCCTATACGATCCGCCCCGGCCATATGCCTTCGATGAGCGATATCTCCCGCTCGGCCGATTTCTGCAAAACGATCCGCGAGGCGGTGGGCGACAAGGCCGATCTTCTATTCGGCACGCACGGCCAGTTTTCTACCGGCGGCGCGATCCGCATGGGGCAGGCGATCGAGCCCTATTCGCCGCTCTGGTATGAAGAGCCGATCCCGCCCGACAATGTG
>JALQUU010000239.1:281-538 GCA_023260655.1 Paracoccaceae bacterium
ACGATCCTTCAGCCCGCGCTCGGCCGTTCGGGCGGCATCTGGCAGGCGAAAAAGATCGCCGCCGTGGCCGAGACCTATAACGCGCAGGTCGCGCCGCATCTTTATGCGGGGCCTGTGGAATGGGCGGCGAATATCCAGTTCGGCTTGTCCACCCCCAACCTTCTCCTCGTGGAAACCATCGAGACGCCCTTCCACGCGGCCCTCGTCCGCAACACGCTCAAGGTCGAGAACGGCTATGTGCTTGCCCCCTCCGGCGC
>JALQUU010000240.1 GCA_023260655.1 Paracoccaceae bacterium
GTTGTCAACTCGGCTATGGCGGTCGGCTGGTCGCCCGCCGGCTGAAACTCGGTATGGAGCACGAACTGCTTGCCGCCTTCGAGTTTGTCGCGGCGGTGCGGCGTCTGCTGCACCATCGGCATCTGGTCGGGGCGGTTGTTGTGCATCAGGGATCTCCGGCAGGCCTTATAGAATTGTACGCAATTTGTTCCGGTTCAAGCCCTGCAAGAATTTGGCGCTGGGGAACTTGCACAAGTCCCTTGTTTTCAGGATAAGAGGGCAGAGTTTCGGAGGCTGAAATGCGCGCAAGAATCTACCGCCCTGCCAAGACCGCCATGTCCTCGGGCATGGCTAAGACCCAGCAGTGGGTTCTGGAATATGCGCCCGCCTCGGCCCGCGAGATCGACCCGCTGATGGGCTGGACCTCGTCGGACGATACCCAAAGCCAGGTCAAGCTCCGCTTCGACAGCAAGGAAGCCGCGCTCGACTATGCGGCCGACAAAGGCATCGAAGTGGTCGTGCTCGAGCCCAAGACGCGCAAACCCAACCTGCGCCCC
>JALQUU010000024.1 GCA_023260655.1 Paracoccaceae bacterium
GCTGCGACTACTTCCAGAAAGGCCGCTGCGACGCCGCCGAGGTTCCGATGTTCCTCGTGGATGGCCAAACGCAGCATGACACCCGTTGCTTCCGTCACGCCGAAATCGACTGGCACGCTCCGATTGCTGCCAGCGAAATGAAGGCGAAAACCGAAGTTGGCGAGGTTGTCCTCAAGATCGACACCCTCAAGAAATACTACGAAGTCGCCGCCAACGCCCTCTTCGGCGGTGGTGCCAAGAAGGTGGTCAAAGCCAACGAAACCATCAGTTTCGAAGCCCGCGAAAGCGAAACCCTCGCCATCGTGGGCGAATCCGGCTGCGGAAAATCGACCTTCGCCAAGGTCCTGATGGGCCTCGAAACCGCAACCGAAGGGCAAATCCTGCTCGACGGGCGGGAGATTCAGAAAACGTCAATAGAATCGCGCGACACTCAAACGGTCGCCGATGTTCAGATGGTTTTCCAAAACCCGTTCGACACTCTGAACCCGTCCATGACCGTTGGCCGCCAGATCATGCGCGCCCTCGAAGTGTTCGGCATCGGTGCCAACGATCAGGAACGCCAGAACCGTATGCTGGAGCTTCTCGATCTCGTGAAACTGCCGCGCGCTTTCGCAGAACGAATGCCGCGCCAACTGTCTGGAGGCCAGAAACAACGCGTGGGCATAGCCCGCGCCTTTGCCGGTGGTGCGCGAATCGTCGTCGCGGATGAACCCGTTTCGGCACTCGACGTGTCGGTCCAAGCGGCCGTTACCGATCTTCTGATGGAGATCCAGCGCAAAGAAAAAACCACGCTCCTTTTCATCAGCCACGATCTCTCGATCGTGCGCTATCTCTCGGATCGCGTGATGGTCATGTATCTCGGCCACGTCGTGGAACTCGGCACGACCGATCAGGTCTTCTCGCCGCCCTACCACCCCTACACCGAGGCACTCCTCTCGGCGGTTCCGATTGCCGACACCAAGATCGAGAAGAAGCACATCGTCCTCGAGGGCGACATTCCTTCCGCCATGAACCCGCCCCCCGGCTGCCCCTTCCAAACCCGCTGCCGCTGGAAATCGAAAGTCGCAGGCGGGCTTTGCGAAAAGGAAGTCCCGCCCATTCGCACAATGGCCGACGGCCACCAGATCAAATGTCACCTCCCCGAAGACGCCTTCGCCTCCATGGAGCCCGTCATCAAGATCGCCGCCGAATAACCAAGAAGCCGGATAGCGACAGCGACAAGAAACGTCGCTTTCCGGCTTGCTCCCTTTCCCCCTCAGGCAGAGTGTAAGGCCAAACTGGTCTTACTTCCGGAGGGAGCCCCTATGAAAACCACCACCCGTGTAGCCGTCATCGGCGGCGGCGTCGTCGGCTGTTCCGTACTCTATCACCTGACGAAACTGGGCTGGTTGGACGTGATGCTGATCGAGCGTTCGGAACTCACTTCCGGCTCCACATGGCACGCGGCAGGCGGCTTCCACACCCTGAACGGCGACACCAACATGGCCGCCCTTCAAGGCTATACCATCCGCCTTTATAAGGAATTAGAAGCACTTACGGGCATGTCCTGCGGTCTCCACCACGTCGGCGGCATCACACTGGCCGACACGCCCGAGCGCTTCGAGCAGATGAAAGCCGAGCGCGCCAAGCACCGTTACATGGGCCTCGACACCGAAATCCTCGGCCCCGAGGAAGTCGCGAAAATGACCGACGGCCTCGTGAACACCTCGGGCATCATCGGCGCGCTTTACGATCCTCTCGATGGCCACCTCGACCCCTCCGGCACCACCCACGCCTACGCCAAAGCCGCGCGGATGAACGGGGCGGAAATTGTGCTCCACACCCGCGTCATCGAAACCAATCCCCGCCCCGATGGCACGTGGGATGTCGTGACCGACAAAGGCACGATCCACGCCGAACACGTCGTCAACGCAGCAGGCCTCTGGGCCCGCGAGGTTGGCGCGATGGCAGGCGTATACCTGCCCCTCCTGCCAATGGCGCACCAGTATCTCGTCACCGACGATATCCCCGAAATCATGTCCTTCCTCGACCGCGGCAAGGAATTCCCGCACGTCATGGACCCCGGCGGCGAAAGCTACCTCCGCCAAGAAGGCCGCGGCCTTTGCATCGGCTTCTACGAAAAACCCTGCGAGCCTTGGTCCGTCAACGGCACGCCGTGGGACTTCGGCCACGAGCTTCTGAACGAGCAATGGGACAAGATCGAAGACTCGGTGGCCTTTGCCTACCGCCGCTTCCCGATCCTCGAAAAGGCAGGCGTGAAGCGCGTGATCCACGGCCCCTTCACCTTCGCACCTGACGGCAACCCGCTGATCGGCCCGGTTCCCGGCCTCCGCAACTACTGGTCCGCCTGCGCCGTGATGGCAGGCTTCAGCCAAGGCGGCGGCATGGGCCTCGCACTGGCGCAATGGATGATCGAAGGCGAAGTCGAGCGCGATCCCCGCGGCTTTGACGTTTCGCGTTTCGGCAACTGGACGACCCCCGGCTACACAGTCCCGAAGGTCATCGAGAACTACCAGATGCGCTTCTCGGTTTCTTACCCGAACGAAGAACGCCCCGCCGCCCGCCCCTTCCGTACAACCCCCATGTACGAAACCTTCGACGCGATGGGCGCGGTTTGGGGCCAGCAGTATGGCCTTGAAGTTGCGAACTATTTTGCAGAAGGCGACGAGCCCCGCTACGAAACCCCCACCTTCCGCCGCTCCAACGCATGGGAGGCCACCAAGCGCGAAGTGATGGCCGTGCGCAACGGCGTCGGTATTAACGAGTTGCAGAACTTCGGCAAATACCGAGTCACCGGCCCCAATGCCCGCGCATGGCTCAACCGCATCATGGCAGGCCGCATTCCGCAGCCGGGCAAGCTCTCCCTCACCCCGATGCTGGCCCATTCCGGCCGTATCATCGGGGATTTCACCGTATCCTGCCTTGACGAACACACCTTCCAGCTCACCGCATCCTACGGCGCGCAAGGCTTCCACAAGCGGTGGTTCGACCAGAACGCGGAAGACGGCGTGCACGTCGAAAACATCTCCGACCGCCTCACCGGCTTCCAGATTGCCGGCCCGAAGGCCCGCGAGGTTTTGCAATCCTGCGCGCGCACCAGCATCGAAGATCTCGGCTTCATGCAAATTCGCAAAGTGATCGTCGGAATGGCCGAATGCCTTGTCCAGCGCGTCAGCTATACGGCGGATCTGGGCTATGAAATCTACTGCGATCCGATGGTCCAACGCCAACTCTGGCAAACCCTCTGGGCGGCAGGCCAGCCCCACGGCGTGAAACCCTTCGGTATGCGCGCCATGATGTCCCTGCGCCTCGACAAGTTCTTCGGCTCCTGGTCTCGCGAGTTCTCGCCCGATTACACCCCCGCCGAAACCGGGCTTGATCGCTTTATCTTGTGGAAAAAGCCCGAACAATTCATCGGCCGCCCCGCTGCCGAGAAGGAACGCGCGGAAGGTGCTAAGCGTCAGCTCCTCACCTTCGAAGTGGATGCAACCGACGCCGATGTCGTGGCCTATGAACCGATCTGGATCGACGGCAAAGTCGTCGGCTTCTGCACATCGGGCGGCTACTCGCACTACACAGGCAAATCCATCGCCTTCGGCTTCGTGCCCATCGACATGGTGAAAGAAGAGCTTAACGTCGAAATCGAGATCCTCGGCGAACTGCGCAAAGCCCACCGCATCACCACGCCGCTCTTTGACGCGGATGGAGCCAGAATGCGGGGTTGACGAAACCTCGAAGGGGCTGTCCTCTGCCAGCATGACAGTCCCTTTTTCCATCATCATTCCCGCCGCCGGAGCCTCCTCGCGCATGCGTGGTGGCGACAAATTGATGGAAGATGTCTGGGGCCAGCCCTGCATCGTGGCCATGGCCGAACGAGCCCTTGCCGTTTCGCCAGACGTGTTTGTAGCCGTTCCGTCGCTGGATCATCCGCGCACCAAGACTTTGGCGGGATTGCCAATTCATCTGGTTCCCGTTCCCGATGCCGCCGATGGAATGTCCCGCTCACTTCAGCGCGCCTCTCGCCTCGTGCCGCAATCCCAAGGCGTGATGATCTTGCCTTGTGACATGCCCGGCATCTCGGCCAAAGACCTCGCCACAGTCGCGGCCGCGTTTACTGGTGATGAAATCGTTCGGGCCACCGCTGCGGATGGCACGCCCGGCCACCCGATCATCTTTCCCGCAGCCACCCTACCGTCCTTTACAGCACTCGAAGGCGACAGGGGCGCCGCCCCTATCGTCGCCAGTGGTGCGTACCGGATCAAAAAGGTTCAGCTGGAGTCGGATGCGCCCATCCTCGATCTGGACACGCCGGAAGCATGGGCCGATTTTCGTCAGAGAACGCTTAGAGCTTGAAACCCGCAACGAAGGTCTTCGCTTTGTGGCCCTTCAACGCACGGCGGGCAGAGGCGAAAGCCTAATACCCGTTTCATGTGCCAGTGATGGGAACAGCGCCAGCAATTCCGCCTTCTCCGCATCGCTCAAGCCGTTGATTGAGGCTTCGGTGGGCTGGAAGCTCTCGCTCCAGACGCCATTCGCGAGGATCACTTCGTGATGATCCAGCATCAAATGGATGTAATGCGCAGAGGAAACAGCCACACGCTCGATCCCGTGCAGCCCGACGAGATGCTTGCCTTCAACGAGAATTTCGTTCTCGTCAAACATCATCATGGCGATGTCCGACAGCAACACAACGCGGTGGTTCGGGCTCACCATCAGGTCGCGGTCCGGCGTGTTATTGCCAAGCGCGCCTTTACGGATCCGGATAGGCGCCAATGCCTGCGTGTTCGGAAACATAGTCTGCTTCATACGAATCTAACGTAGAGAAGTTCCCCAGATAGATGGCCTTAATCGTGCCAGTCGCAGTCATAACTTAGTCTCCTCACACGCGGCCCAGACACCGCAAAAATCCATCGCCAAGAGGCTGCCGGAATAACCCGGCGCACACGAAACGGCGCTTCCCAAGTCCGTTTTGCCCGCCGCAACAGCGGACATATGAATGTGACGAATTGGCAAAATGATGTTCGGAAAGAGACTCGCTTAGGGCATTCGCGCCCGGATCAGCTTGCATCTAAGAGACGGGCACAGGTATCCCGTCCGCAGGAAGCAATCCCACCAAACAGCATCTTAACGACGCGCCACTCAAACCTGGCCGCCTCCGTGGCCATACCCCCAGTCGGGTAGGTTATATGTATACGAGAGGATTGCGCCATCAAAGAGGGGATTTAGACGCCAATGTTCCCCAGTGGCGGTTGCAACGCGTCGCTTCGCCGTCACGAGACTGGTTATTGTTTCCGAAAAAAACCAATAAAGAGAGACAGAAGCGCAAGACTTACCGTCAGAGGGTAATTTTTCTGCCTAAAGGCGTTTTTTTCACGTAACACACAGCTTTATCGGGATTTTTCGTTGCTCAAGCCTAAACAAATGCTCCGAACCAATGATCGAGAGGACGTTGCCCAAATGCAGCACGGAAAAAAGTCAAAAACGTCCAAAATTTCACCAATCCCGCTTTTCAGACGTTTTGATGCCTATTTGGAAACCGTCATATCTGCCGAAAAGGAAATTTTCATCACCCATATTCCGAATCACCATAGGGATGAAAATCTATCCGTTCGGATTTAAGGAGGATGGTGCCCAAGGTCGGACTCGAACCGACATATCGTTGCCGATGGCGGATTTTGAATCCGCTGCGTCTACCATTCCGCCACTTGGGCATGTGAGTGCGATATATCTATGCGCTTACGAGGTAAAGCGGAAAACTGACTTTTAGGGCAGCGAGTTGCACGATATGCAGGCGCCAAATAATGAGACACCATCATGCTTAAGAACCTTTATGATTGGACCATTGCGCAAGCTGAAAAACCCTACGCTCTTTGGGTTCTGTTCTGCGTCGCTTTCGTGGAAAGCTCGGTGTTTCCGATCCCGCCGGACGTGTTGATGATCCCCATGATCCTTGCACGCCCTTCCAAAGCTTTTGTCATCGCATTGATCTGTCTAGTGGGGTCCGTTTTTGGTGGGATTTTGGGCTACTGGATCGGTGCTTCCTTTTATGACCAACTTGGCGCCCCGATCCTTCAATCCCTCGGCAAAGCCGACCAGATGGCGGAGTTCAACGACCGCTTCAATGATCTCGGATTCTGGCCCGTTTTGGTCGCTGGGATTACTCCGTTCCCCTACAAGGTCATAACGATCATGTCGGGCTGGACCGGCCTACCATTCTCGACCTTCCTCGTCACATCCGTCATCGCCAGAGGTTTGCGCTTCTTTATCGTTGCCGCGCTGCTTTGGCGCTTCGGTGCACCGATCCGGGACTTCATTGAAAAACGGTTGGGGCTGATGTTCACACTCTTCGTCGCCCTTCTCGCGGCAGGCTTCATTGCGGTGAAATTCCTATGACCAGAAAACAGATCGCTCTGCTCGCCGCCTCCGGCTCCGCTGCTTTGCTACTCGGCGCTTTCATTTCGCAAGCGCTAGGCTGGGCTCCGTGCAAGATGTGTCTCTGGCAGCGTTGGCCCCACGCAGCTGCCGTGGCCGTTGGAGCCGCGGTGCTTCTCTTCTGCGCCAGCCGTCTCTTGCTGGCCCTCGGAAGCCTTTCCGCATTCGCCACGGCCGCCATTGGTGTCTATCATTCCGGCGTCGAGTTGAAATTGTGGCAAGGCCCCACGTCTTGCACTTCCAGCGGCGCAGGCTTGGGCGGGCTTTCCGGCTCCTCGCTCCTGCCTGGCGGATCCGAAGGCCCTGCCCTCGTACTCTGTGATACACTCACACCGTTTTTCCTCGGCCTGACTATGGCAAATTACAACGCGATCTTTTCGGTTGCTCTGGGCCTTTTGTGGGCTTGGGCCGCCACGCGGGACTAACGGCTCGATTTCTTGGTCGAAAGATACAGGTGCGTCTCCGAAGAGATCACGCCCTCGATGCGGCGTATCTTGCCAATCGCCGTATCGAAATCTTCAAGTGTTTCAGTCCCCATTTCGACGATAATATCCCACCGCCCGTTCGTGGAATGGATCGTCCTCACTTCCGGCATTCCGCTGATCTGCCGGATGATCTTGTCCGTTCCCCGCCCTTCAATCCCCACAAGCGTCACGCCCCTCACCGGAACCTGCGCCACATCACCTTTCAGGATCACACCGTATCCCAATATCTCGCCTTCCGCCTGAAGGCGCTCAAGCCGCGCACGCACAGTCGTTCGAGACATGCCAAGCTCTGCCGCCAAAGTGGAAAGCGACGCACGCGCATCCGTTCGCAAAATGCTGATCAAAGCACGATCGACTTTATCAATTGGCAATTTGACCCCTCCGTTTTGATTTCGAATGCCCCATTTCGATCAATCTGGCTACTATTTTACTGCTCGTTTTGAAAAGATTCTGGACTGCAACAAGTGTTGCAGGACATAAAAGATGAACGCGAAGACCAATATTCTGCTCGTCGGTGCCCCCATGGATTGCGGCAAGCGCCGCCTAGGCTGCTTGATGGGGCCTGATAGCTATAGAACCGCAGGATTGGCCGAAGCGCTGCGATCCCTCGGCCACTCCGTTTCGGACCTCGGTAACGTTCAACCGCGCGTGATGGCTACGCCCCCCAAATCGGAAAAGCTCTACGCCCTCGCGGAAAACATCGCCTGGACAGAAGCCTTGATGCAGGCCGGTCGCGCGGCTCTAAAGTCGGGTGTGCCGATTTTCCTTGGTGGCGATCACGCGCTGTCGCTCGGATCGGTGGCCGCAGCTGCCGCACATTCTGCTGAATGCGGTCGCCCCCAGTTTGTGCTTTGGCTGGATGCCCATTCGGACTTCCACACCCCACACACCACAGAAAGCGGCAACCTGCACGGCACACCGCTTGCTTACATCACTGGCCGTGAGGGTTTCGATCATTTCCCTACGCTGCACGCCACCGTTCCCGAGGAAAATGTCTGCATCATCGGTCTGCGCTCGGTCGACGGCTCGGAACGTACCGCGCTTCAGGCCAGCAAGATATCCCGCCACGACATGCGCGAAATCGACGAACAAGGTATTTCCCGCCCGCTTTGCGCCTTCCTTGAGCGCGTTGCCGCCGTGAATGGCCATCTGCATGTCTCGCTCGACGTCGACTTCCTCGACCCCTCAGTCGCGCCCGCCGTTGGCACAACCGTTCCCGGTGGCGCGACCGTACGTGAAGCCCATCTTGTTATGGAGCTGATTTGCGATAGCGGCCTGATGACCTCTCTCGATCTCGTCGAACTCAATCCGTTTCTCGACGAGCGCGGCCGCACGGCGCAGCTCATGGTCGATCTTGCCGCCTCCGGCTTCGGGCGTCGCGTTTTCGATCGCCCCACCCGTGCTTACTCCTGATCGCGAGGACATTATGCAAAACCCGTCAGAAAAAGCCCTCGTCCCCTTTATCTCCGTGAAGAACATGATGGCGCTGGTCCATCACATCGGCATCAGCGCCTTCCTCGAAGGCCTCGCTGCGGAAATCGAAACCGATTTCAAACGGTGGCCGCAATTTGACAAGACCCCGCGCGTCGCTGCGCATTCCGAGGTCGGTGTGATCGAACTGATGCCTACGTCTGATGGTGAGGTTTACGGGTTCAAATACGTCAACGGCCACCCCAAGAACGCCGATGAGGGCCTGCAAACCGTCACGGGCTTCGGTCTCTTGTCAGATGTGAAGTCGGGCTACCCCATCATCCTCTCCGAGATGACGCTGCTCACGGCCTTGCGGACAGCGGCAACGTCCGCTTTGGCCGCCAAATATCTTGCACCAGCTAACGCCAGGACTATGGCGATGATCGGCAATGGTGCACAGTCCGAATTCCAGTGCCTAGCCTTCCACGCAATCTGCGGCGTTCAGGATTTCCGTCTGTTCGACATTGATCCCTCGGCCACAGCAAAAGCCCAAGCCAACCTGTCCCGTTTCGGCTTGGGCACGGTCGCCTGCTCTAGCGCGGAAGAGGCTATCCAAGGCGCTCAGATCATCACGACCTGCACTGCAGACAAGCAACACGCTACCGTCCTCACCGACAACATGGTCGGCTCCGGTGTCCACATCAACGGTGTCGGAGGGGACTGCCCTGGAAAGACAGAGATCGCACCGGGCATTCTTCACCGTTCATCGATTTTCGTGGAATACCCCCCGCAAACCCGGATCGAAGGCGAGATTCAGCAACTCGCTCCAGATCATCCTGTCTCCGAGCTCTGGCGGGTCATGACGGGGGAAACCAGAGGCCGAAGCTCGCAGGAAGAGATCACTCTCTTTGATAGTGTCGGTTTCGCCATTGAGGATTTCTCGGCCCTCCGCTTCGTCGAGAGCCAGATCAGGAACAGCCAATTCGCTGAGCACCTTGACCTGCTCGCCGACCCGGACGAACCGAAAGACCTCTTCGGCATGCTCCTCCGAGCGGCCCCTCAGAGCTTTGCCGCCTGAACGTAGCTCGCCACACAAGCTCTTGTGGCCCCTGCCAAGCACTGTTAGATCATCCGCACGGTGCGGGCGTAGTTCAGAGGTAGAACGTCAGCTTCCCAAGCTGAATGTCGTGGGTTCGATTCCCATCGCCCGCTCCAGTTCTAAGGCAATCCCCCGCGTGGGCGGCGGCCTTGGTCGTTTGAGACGCGGGCGGAGCACCCCGGAATGCAATTGAATTCCCTTGTTCCCACAGTGGTTGTCATCGTTCTGGGCGCACTTGGGGGATACACGGCCGCATATCTCCATTTCCCGATGCCCTTCCTCATGGGCAGTCTGCTGACGGGGGCCACGGTCGCCTATCTTTTCGGGCACCTCTTCCAACCGAATTACAAATTCCCCCAAAAGCTCCGCGAACCGTTCCTGATGGTGATCGGGGTCATGATCGGTTCTCAGGTCAACCCGGCGCTACTGGAGCTTGGCCCCGCCATGCTCTTGGCCATCGTTGCCCTCACACTCTTCGTGCCCTTGGCGCTTGCGGGCAATGTGCTCCTCTTCGAGCGCTTCGGTGCCGATAGAACAACCGCCTTTTTCTCCGGCACGCCGGGAGGGTTGATCGAAAGCATCACGATGGCGGAGGAACGGCACGCCGACTTACCAGCCGTGATGGCCCAACAATTTCTCCGCATCATTTGTGTGATCGTGATTGTTCCCGTCGGCCTTTCTTTCTGGGTCGGGCATCCTGTCGGCTCGGCCGGAGGAATGTCGCTCTCTCGCGGCGATGTCGATTGGTCCAAAGTGCCCTTCGCTCTCGCAATCGGCCTTATTGGCCTCTGGACAGGCCACCGTTTGCGCTTTCCGGCAGCCGTGCTGACGGGTCCACTCTTGTTTGCCGCGTTCGTGACTGTGCTCGGTATTTTCCCGATCAACCTGCCACAGTGGCTCGTCAATGACGCGCAGATCGTCGTTGGAGCATCGCTGGGTATGCGGTTTCGCGGCATGTTCGGGCGCAAACTATTACGCGCTCTGGGGCTCGCGTTCCTTTCCGTCATCTGGATGCTTTGCCTTGGGGGAGCGCTCGCAATCTGCCTCGTCCCGCTCACCGGCATCGAATTCGACGTGCTCCTCGTCGGCTTTGCACCGGGCGGCGTAACCGAAATGGCGCTGATCGCGCTTTCGCTCGCGGCCAATCCAGCCTTTGTGACCGGAATGCACGTTTACCGGATCATTCTAACGGTGATCCTGATGGGATTGGCCACAAAACGCGGCGTCCTTCCACCGCCGAAATGATGCTTCGACTTTGACACAGGATACGTGTCCAAATATTGAACAGTTGTTCTTTTGAAAGAGGGGGGAGACCCATGCAGATTGAAGAAACTTGCGCGATTGTAACCGGCGGCGCATCCGGCCTTGGGGAAGCAACGGCACGCGTTCTGCGGGCTTCCGGTGCGCAGGTCACCCTGCTTGACCTCCAGAAAGAGCGCGGCGAGCAAGTCGCAGCCGAAATCGGCGCCACCTTTGTCGAAACCGATGTCACCAGTGAAGACAGCGTTCGCGCCGCCATCACAGCCGCATCGGCTGCCATGGGCAAGATCAACGCTGCCGTGAACTGCGCGGGCGTCGGCACTGCCGAAAAAACGCTGCACAAAGAGGGAGCGCACAGCCTCGATCACTACCGCCGCGTGATCGACATCAACCTCGTTGGCACCTTCAACCTCGCACGCCTCGCTGCGGCTGAAATGGCCAAGAATGCACCGTCGAGCGATGGTCAGCGCGGCGTGATCGTGAACACCGCCTCAGTTGCTGCCTTCGACGGCCAGAAAGGCCAAGTCGCCTATGCCTCGTCCAAAGCAGGGATTGCGGGCATGTCGCTGCCGATGGCTCGTGACCTGTCGCGTGAAGGCATCCGTGTTATGGCCATCGCACCCGGCATCTTCCTCACCCCGATGCTTATGGGCCTGCCGGAAGAAGTTCAGAAGCAGCTCGCCGCAGATGTTACCTGCCCGCAGCGTTTGGGCGACCCGAAGGAATACGCCTCGCTGGTGAAATTCATCATCGAATGCGGCTACCTGAACGGGGAAACCATCCGCATCGATGGCGCGCTTCGCATGCGCTAAACGCCTCGCGGAAAACGGAGGTCAGCCTTCGTTTTCCGCCTTCTCTGCCAGAAGGAGCCACTCTTCTTCGGCATCTGCCAAGGCCTTCTGCCGCTCGACCAGCGCCTCGGTGGCTTTCGCGAATTTCACGGGTTGAGCCGTGTAGAGGTCCGGCTGCGCAAGAAGCTCCTCAAGCTTGCCAATCTCCGCTGTCAGGCGATCAATCACGGCTGGAAGTGCCTCCAGCCGATGCTTTTCCGTAAAGCTCATACGCGCTGCAGATTTCGCCTCGGGCTTTGCCTTTGCAGCCTCTTGGGGCTTGGCCTTCTCAACCGTAACAGCCGGTTCCTCGGGCCGCTGAGCCAGATAATCGCTCCAGCCTCCGGCATAGGCCGTCACCCTGCCACCGCCTTCAAGCGCGATGGTCGTGGTGGCGACACGGTCGAGGAAGTCACGGTCGTGGCTTACCAGAAGCACAGTGCCGTCGTAATCGTCGAGGAGTTCCTGCAACAGATCGAGCGTTTCGATATCGAGGTCGTTCGTCGGTTCGTCGAGCACCAGAAGATTGGACTCGCGCGCCATGAGTTTGGCGAGCAGCAAACGCGCCTTTTCGCCCCCCGAAAGCGATTTCACCGGAGCGCGGGCCTGCCGTTCGTCAAAGAGGAAATCCTTGAGATACCCCACCACATGCCGCGCCTGCCCACGCACCAGAACCTGATCAGCCTTGCCGGAAACCCGCATTTCCGGATCACCCGTCAGGCTATCCCATAGGCTCATCTCGGGATCGAGTTTCGCACGGGATTGGTCAAAAACGGCCGTAAGAAGGTTCGTACCCTGCGCCACGGTGCCACTATCGGGCTCGATCTCTCCGAGCAACAGCTTCAAGAGCGTCGTCTTGCCCGCACCGTTCGGGCCAACGAACGCCACCCGATCTCCGCGATTAATAAGAACCGAGAAGTCCTTGCAGATGATTTTATCGCCAAAGGCCTTCGACACCTTACTGGCCTCGAAAACCCGCTTGCCTGACTTCGGCCCGCTTTCGAGCGACATCGCCGCAGCACCTTGCCGCCGGATCGCAGACGCTCGTTCCGCCCGCAAAGCCTGCAGGGCGCGCAAACGTCCCTGATTACGTTTTCTACGGGCGCTGATACCCTCAACCGCCCATTTCCCTTCGGATTTGATCCGGCGATCCATCTTATGGAGCGCCTGATCCTCCTCTTCCCACGTCTTGTCCCGCCACGCCTCGAACCCGTCAATTCCGATGTCCTGACGGCGCACCTGCCCGCGATCGATCCAAAGCGTGGCTTTGGTCAAACGACGCAAGAACGCACGGTCGTGCGAAATGATCACATAGCCGGCGCGGGTTTCGGAAAGCTGGTTCTCCAACCACTCCACAGCGGCGATATCGAGGTGGTTCGTCGGTTCGTCGAGCAACATCAGCTCGGGCGCTTCCGCCATCAACCGCGCCAAAGCTGCGCGGCGACGTTCCCCGCCAGAAGCGGTTGAAACAGGGCGCTCCGGGTCGAACCCGAGGCCTTCTGAGGCTGCTTCGACCTTGTAGCGTTCCGCCGGATCCAAATTGGCAGCCGCATAATCTCCGAGCGTCTCGAACCCCGAAAGATCGGGGTCCTGCTCCATATAGCCCACGCGGACACCGGGCGGCACTGTACGTTCGCCTGTATCGGCCTCCACAAGGCCCGCCATGACTTTCATCAGGGTCGATTTCCCTGCCCCGTTCCGGCCGACAAGAGCCAAACGGTCGCCCCCCTGAACGGCCAGAGAAAGGCCATCAAACACGGGGTTTCCGCCAAAGGTGAGCGAGATATCGGTGAGCTGGAGTAAGGGTGCGCGTGCCATGAGCGCGAGCTATCCTTGAGGCCCTCTGCCGTCAAGCAACTCTAGCTGGCAACGGCACGAAGCAAGCGCTTTCGCGCTTCCGGTATGGCGGAAATCTCGAGCCCTGTGAAAACATGCAATGTGTTCATCTGGCGATCCACAACGGCATGGTCGCTCACCCAGCCCCCCATCAAGAGATAAGTCCGCAAAAGCGGCGGCATTTTGAGTTGGGCAAGTTTCAAATCCGGCGTCCTGCGCAGCAAACGCGCGAAGCGGAACACCTGCGGTGCCTTGACCCGTGGCAACCAGCGGCGCGGCGCGAGATGGCGCTGCCGCAAAACGGTAAAGGCATCAAGGTAATCGCCAACCTCTGTTCCACGGAAAGACGAGCAGCCAAAGAGTAATTGAACCCCCTGCTGATCGACATAGGCCGTCAGCGCCCCCCATGCGATCCGCAGGATATCGGGGTCATGTACATCGGGGTGCATGCAAAACCGCCCCATCTCGACGATCGGCCCCTGAAACGCTTTCAGGCTTTCCAGGTCATAGAATTGCGCGGAATAGCTCTGGCTGATGTCACTTCCGCTACCAAGCGTCATGATCCTGAAACAGGCGACGAGCTGATCGGCTTGGGTACCCTCGATTAGTATCTGGATACAAACCGCGTCATAGGCGTCGCAATCGCGCCCCTCTGTGCCTTTGAAAGCCAAATGACGCAAAGAAGCTGCGGCATCACGATCCGCGTCAGAACTTGCCCTCCGGGCCCGATACCGCCCACGCGTGAATTCCTGCATGACGTATGCCTCCTGAAGAGAATGCTAGATGCAGCGCTCTCTAAATCGCAAGCGTAACCGAGTTGTGACGGCGATAATTATTGCAGGAAGCTCGACGCGTTGATGCGCCCGATGCCAGCGAGCAACTGCCGGATAAAGCTCTTGTTGGAAACGGTTGTCGTCGTTACGCGGCGCGACAGTGGAACGACCTGACCATTGGAAAGATCGAACCGCTCGACATTCGCAACAGTCCCGGAAGAAGAAAACGAGACCGCAACTACTTGGCGGTCAATCACTTCCGGTTCTTGCCACGCATAATGGCGCACGCGCGAACGAACGTAGTAATAGTCGCCGCCTTCCATCAGCCCGCCCGAAGACGGAGCACCGAGTGTGGTGCGGACGCTATCGCGCGTATCGACGCCGACAGTGATCTGCTGGAGGTCTTCCTCAGACGGAACATAGCCGTGGTTACGGAAGCTCTCGGAGCATGCGGCAAGGAGCATTAGCGCGGCCAATACAGAATTACGGAACACACCCCACGCTGAATTCGCCATAATCGCCCCCTTGCCTTGGCTTCTTTCGCCACCTATCGGCTTACATAAGGAACAGGTCCGGTTCAAGAATGGAAGAGGAACCCATGACGGAAGTCGCAAAATCCCCTTATCAATTCCGCGTTGCAGACCTGCCAAATCGGAAAGAAACCACTTTCGAGGTCAAACCTGACGCCGAAACGCTGAAGGCCATGGCCGGTGAACTCGGGATCTTGGCGCTTCGCAAGGTCGCCTTCACGGGTAAGATTCTCCCCCAAGGTAAGCGGGATTGGGCACTCGAAGCCCGGCTTGGTGCCACAGTCGTGCAGCCCTGCGTGGTGACGCTCGAGCCGGTGACAACGCGGATCGAAGAGCCTGTCCGCCGGACTTATCTTGCGAATTACTCGGAGATGGAGCCGCAAGGTGAAGAGATCGAAATGCCGGAAGACGACACGCTGGAACCCCTGCCCGCAGTGATCGACGTCGAAGCCGTCCTCATGGAAGCCCTGAGCCTTGCCCTGCCCCTTTATCCGCGCGCAGATGGTGCCGAATTCGGGCAAATGGACAAGGCACCACCCGGCACGGAAGCCCTGACGGACGAAACCGTCAAACCCTTTGCCGCCTTGGGGAAACTCGTTGGCGGCTTGAAAAATGATCCCGAGGAAGGCGAAAAATAATCGCTCTGCCTCGCAGCATTTAGCACTTGCGCCTTGGCGGAATCGCAGTATGTTCCGGCGCTCATCCGTATAAGGGTTACATAGGGGACGAGAGGCCGGTTTGGCGCCCCCTTGTAGCTGAAAATCCGGGGCTCTGCCCCACTAATCTGAGGTTGCGACATGGCCGTCCAACAGAACAAAGTTTCTAAATCCCGCCGCAACATGCGCCGTGCGCATGACGCTCTCGTCGCGGCTAACCCGAACGAGTGCCCGAACTGCGGCGAACTCAAGCGCCCGCACCACGTTTGCGGCGCATGCGGTCACTACGATGACCGTCAAGTCGTTGCGATGAACGACGAAGTGGATCTCGACGAGGATGCCGCCTGAGGCGCATCTGGGCGGGGGCGCCCTGGATGACTGCAATGCAGGATTCTCTGACAAGCAGTGCCAAGCGGCGCACCATTATTTCCGTTGACGCTATGGGCGGAGACAGGGGACCGGCAGCGGTTGTCGCCGGTATTGCCTTGTCCGCCAAAGAAAATCCGGACATCGGTTTCATTCTTCACGGCCCGAAAGACGAGCTTGAGCGTTTGATGACGCGCAAGAAAGTCCTCGAAGGCCGTGTCGAGATTCGTCATGCCACCGGCATCGTGACGATGGAAGACAAGCCCAGCCATATCGTGCGGCACGGGCGTGAAACCTCCATGTGGTCGGCGCTGGAATCCGTGCGTTCAGGCGAGGCCGCGGTTTGCGTGTCCTGCGGCAACACGGGCGCGCTGATGGCGCTCTCGATGCTGCGCCTGCGCAAGCTTGAGGGCGTGAACCGCCCGGCCATCGCCGTGCTCTGGCCCTCGCGCAATCCGCAAGGCTTCAACGTGATGCTGGACGTCGGCGCAGATATCCGCGCGGACGAACATGACCTTCTGCAATACGCGCTCATGGGCGCCTCCTATGCCCGCAACGGCATGCAGTTGGAAATTCCGCGAGTCGGGCTTCTGAACGTTGGCACCGAAGAGCATAAGGGCCGAGCCGAGTTGAAACTCGCGCATGATCTGATTGCCCAGAATGCCGAACGCGGCAAATACCGCTTCGTCGGCTTTGTGGAAGGCGGCGACATTCCCGGGGACACGGCGGATGTGATCGTTACCGACGGCTTCACTGGCAACACCGCCTTGAAAACCGGTGAAGGCACGGCGAAACTGATTGGTGACCTCCTGAAGCAAGCCTTCAAATTCTCGCCCCTCTCCCGGCTCGCCTCGGTTCTGGCCTACACCTCGATGCAGCGCCTCAAGAAGCGGATAGACCCGCGCCGTGTGAACGGCGGCGTGTTCTTGGGGCTGAACGGCACTGTGGTCAAATCCCACGGCTCTGCTGATGCGACGGGGATTTCGGCAGCCGTCAAACTGGCGTTCCAATTGGCTCATTCCGGCTTCGGCGAGCGCCTTGCCGCCCGCGTAGCGCTGGTTGAGCAGGCGAAACCGGACGCCCCTACTGACAAAGGAACCACCGAATGACCAAACGCGCTGTTGTCATCGGGGTTGGCCATTACCTGCCGGAACGTGTTGTTCCGAATGCGGAAATGGAAAAGATCGTCGATACGACGGATGAGTGGATCGTCGCGCGCTCTGGCATCGAGCGCCGCCATTTTGCCGCAGAGGGCGAGTTCACCTCCGATCTGGCCGCGAAAGCCGGGAATGCAGCTTTGGCGGACGCCGGGATCGCCGCTGATGAGGTTGACGCGATCATCGTCGCCACTTCAACGGCGGACCTCACCTTCCCGTCTGCGGCCACTATGGTTCAGGCCAAGCTGGGTATGACACGTGGCTTCGCTTTCGATGTACAAGCTGTCTGCGCCGGATTCATTTTCGCCCTGTCGCAAGCCAATGCGCTGATCCTTTCGGGGCAAGCGAACCGGGTGATGGTGATCGGCGCGGAGACCTTCTCGCGCCTGATGGACTGGACGGACCGCACCACCTGCGTGCTTTTCGGCGATGGCGCCGGTGCATTGATCATCGAGGCCCGTGACGCTGCCGGAACACCGGAAGATCGCGGAATTCTGGCCTGTGACCTCAATTCCGACGGGCGGCACCGCGAACTTCTCTATGTGGATGGCGGCGTTTCGACGGGAACGGTCGGTCACCTGCGGATGGAGGGCAAGGAAGTCTTCCGTCATGCCGTTGAAAAGCTCGCTGCCACCGCGAATGCCGCGCTTGATAAAGCGGGCCTTGATGCGGGCGCCGTTGACTGGATCGTGCCGCATCAGGCGAATATCCGGATCATCCAAGGCACTGCCAAGAAAATGAATTTGCCGATGGATAACGTGGTTGTTACGGTTCAGGACCATGGCAACACCTCAGCCGCTTCCATCCCGCTGGCTCTTTCCGTTGGCCGCCAGCGCGGTCAAATCAAGGAAGGCGACCTCATCGTGACCGAGGCCATCGGTGGCGGTCTGGCATGGGGCGCGGTGGTCCTGCGCTGGTAAGGCAAACGGACATAAATTGCCGACGCCAAGTCGTTGATATTGACTCGGAAATTCCCTCGGACCTATGGTTGTCAAAAATCAGGGGGATGGAATGAGTGAAAAGACACTGACAAGGATGGATCTGAGCGAGGCCATCTTCCGTGAAGTCGGGCTTTCTCGCAATGACTCGGCACAGCTTGTGGAAAGCGTGCTGACGCATATGTCTGACGCACTTGTGCGTGGCGAACAGGTGAAGATTTCTTCCTTCGGGACGTTCTCGATCCGGGATAAAGCTGCTCGCGTGGGCCGCAACCCGAAGACTGGCGAAGAAGTTCCGATCCAGCCGCGCCGCGTTCTGACCTTCCGCCCCTCACACCTCTTGAAAGAGCGGGTTGCCGAGGGCGCCAAGCGCTGAATTGAGAGGCGCCTGAATGGTGAAATCCCCAGAGGCTTTCAGAACAATCTCCGAAGTGGCGGATTGGCTTGATCGGCCGACCCATGTGTTGCGGTTTTGGGAAAGCAAGTTTCCTCAGGTGAAGCCCGTCAAGCGTGCGGGGGGGCGGCGCTATTACCGCCCGCAGGACATGCTGCTTCTGGGTGGCATCAAGAAACTCCTCCACGACGACGGGATGACCATCAAAGGCGTTCAAAAACTTCTTAGAGAACAAGGGATTGCGCATGTTTCGTCGCATTCCCAGCCGCTTGAGGAAGGGTTCGATTCCGACGCCGATGTGCGTGCAACACTGAACCTCGGCCACGAGGCCGAACAGCAAGCCGACGAAGCGCCCATGGTGGAAGAGGCACTGGCCGAGGCTCCGGTCGGTCAGGTCCTGCCCTTTCCGGAACGAGGTCGCGATCCGGACGGTCTGTCTGACGACGAGACGGATGACGAAGAACCGGAAGCGCCAGCCAAGGCAGAAGAAGCACCTGCGCCCGAATCCTCCGCGCCTGCCTTGCCCCCGATCCCTGAGCCGCCCGAAGCCGGTAGCCTGCCAAAGGGGGTTCTGAGCCTGGTTCTGGCACGGAAATCATCCCTTTCCGCCATCGCGCGCGCGCAACTGGCAACAGAAGCCGAGCGTTTGGCGCAGATTGCGAAAAAGATGCGCGAAGGGCGTTCCCGTTGACCAAGTTTTTCCTCCAAACCCTCTTGCCGCCGCCGCGAAAACCAGTAAACAGGCCGGACCGTCGGGCTATAGCGCAGTCTGGTAGCGCGTCCGTCTGGGGGGCGGGAGGTCGCAGGTTCAAGTCCTGCTAGCCCGACCATTTCACCCCCGATACCTGCATGGGTATCGCCCCCAAACGTTACGGATTTCTTAAATGTCCGGTGTCCTCCCCAGCCAGAGCATCCGAGCCCTGATCCAGAGCGGTGAAATTGCCGCGGATCAGCCTTACGTAGAAGGGCAGATCCAGCCCGCAAGTCTCGATCTTCGCTTGGGAAATGTGGCTTACCGGGTGCGTGCGTCCTTCCTTGCTGGCAAGGGCCGGACCGTGGCGGAGCGGCTTCAAGAATTCGAGATGCACCGCATCGATCTGACCAATGGCGCGGTGCTGGAAAAAGGCTGTGTTTACGTGGTTCCGCTGATGGAACGCGTGGCCCTGCCCGAGGGGGTTACCGCCGTTGCGAACGCCAAATCCTCGACTGGCCGCCTTGATCTCTTGACCCGCACGATCACCGATGGCGGCACGGAATTCGACCGGATTTCAACGGGATACGCAGGCCCGCTTTACGCAGAAATCTGCCCGCGCTCGTTTTCTGTGCTGGCACGGCCCGGAATGCGGCTGAACCAGATCCGTTTCCGCCAAGGCCAATCGGTCTTGGAAGATGTGGAATTGGCCGCGCTTCACGCCGCAGAACCGCTTGTGGACGGGCCTGCCGTGATCGGCGAAGGCCTTGGTTTTTCAGTGGATTTGCGCCCTGCGAAGGGCACTCTGGTGGGGTATCGCGCCAAGCCGCATACGGGTGTGATCGATCTGGAGCGGATCGGGCAGTATGATCCGGCGGAATTCTGGGAAGAAATCCACACCGATCAGGGCCGGATTATCCTCGATCCGGGCGCGTTCTACATCCTCGTGAGCCGCGAAGCCGTGTCCATTCCGCCTGACTATGCCGCTGAAATGGCTCCGTTTTTGGCGATGGTGGGCGAGTTCCGCGTGCACTATGCGGGCTTCTTCGATCCGGGCTTCGGGCATGGGGTTCCGGCGCGGGGGGTGTTGGAGGTTCGGTGCCATGAGGCGCCGTTTGTGCTTGAGCACGGGCAGGTCGTGGGCCGCTTGGTTTACGAGCGCATGGATGCGCGGCCTGATACGCTCTATGGCGTTGATATCAAATCGAATTATCAGGGTCAGGGCCTAAAGCTCTCGAAGCATTTCAAGGCCTGAGAACCGCCCTTCCCTTGCTTTTCAGAAGCATATGGCTTGCGTATGGCAAGCGTCATGACGTTCGACGGCTGAGCTCAGTCTTCGAAGAGCTCCGACTGACCGTCCATATCCTCATCCTCGTCGCCCCCTTCGCCCAAGCGCGGGCCGGTGCCCGGAGGCGGGCGGTTGTCGAGAAGACCTGCCGAACGAAGCTCCTTCAGACCCGGCAGATCGCGGGCGCTTTCGAGGCCGAAGTGATCGAGGAAACTCTGGGTGACGACGAAGGTCACCGGGCGGCCGGGGGTCATTTTGCGGCGACCGAAGCGGATCCATTCCATTTCGAGAAGCTGGTCCACGGTGCCACGGCTGACGGTCACGCCGCGGATCTCTTCGATCTCGGCGCGCGTAACCGGCTGGTGATAGGCAATGATGGCAAGAGTTTCGATCGCGGCGCGGGACAGCTTGCGGGTCTCGACGGTTTCCTTCTGCATGAGGAAGCCCAGATCGGGCGCGGTGCGAATGGCCCAAGCATCGCCCACTTTCACCACGCGCACCCCCCTGCCCTCGTAGCGCTTGCGCAGATGCACCAAAGCCTCGGCGGGATCACAGCCATGCGGCATCCGCGCGGCAAGATCGGCCACGGTGACAGGTTCCGCAGAGGCAAAGAGGATCGCTTCAACCATGCGCTCTTGCTCGGCCATCGGCGGGGCCTCGAAAAGCGAGTCGCGCGGGCGTTTGGGGGCCTCGGTTTCGGGCGTTTCCAGATCGGTTTCGGGTGTGTCAACCATAACGGCCCTCCCGGCGGCGGAGTTGAATGGGGGCGAAGGTTTCGCTCTGGCGAATTTCGGCTTTGCCTTCCTTCACGAGTTCCAGAGACGCGGCGAAGGTGGCGGCGGTGGCCGAGCGGCGCTTGACCGGATCAGAGGACCAGCCATCGGGGAGCCATGAGGAAATGTCGGTCCACGCACCCGCATAGCCGATGAGGCCGCGCATCCGCTCAAGCGCTTGTTCCATCGTGTAAATCGAGTGCCGATCCATCACGAAGGGGCGGAATTCATCGCGGGTGCGGATGCGGGCATAGGCCTGCATGAGGTCGAGCAGTGTGGCGGTGTAGTCGACGCGGCGCACCCGTTCGACGCCTTCGGGGAGGCCACGGGCGAAGAAG
Source organism: Paracoccaceae bacterium (assembly GCA_023260655.1). Lineage (GTDB taxonomy): Bacteria > Pseudomonadota > Alphaproteobacteria > Rhodobacterales > Rhodobacteraceae > UBA9554. The sequence continues at coordinate 21,257 of JALQUU010000024.1, forward strand.
TTCATCCCCAAGCGATCCCGCGCCATAAGCTGGGCTGCGGCCTCGCGCATGGCCGCTAAGCGTTCGAGCTGGAAGGCAAGGTGGGCGGCGAGTTCTTCGCCCGACGGCCCTTCCTCTGAGGGATCGGGCGGCAAGAGGAGGCGCGATTTGAGGTAGGCAAGCCATGCCGCCATAACGAGATAATCGGCAGCGAGTTCGATCCGGAGCGCTTTGGCGCGTTCGACGAATTCGAGATACTGGCGGGCGAGTTGCAGGATCGAGATTTTCCGGAGGTCGACCTTTTGCGTGCGCGAGAGCGTGAGGAGAAGATCGAGCGGGCCTTCAAAACCATCGACGTCAACGATCAGCGCCTCGGCGGCGAGGCGGTCGGAGACGGATATTGCGGGGCCTTCCTCGAAGGTATCAGACATTCAGCGTCCCGTTCAGAAGCGAGGTAAGCTTCGCTTCCAGAGCGGGAATGTCAACCTCATCGGGCGTGTGGCGGGCGGCAAGCACGGCTTCGGCGCGCTTTTGCGCCTCAGCCCCCATGCGCCCTGCGGCCTCGGCCACGGCGCGGCGTTCGTCGAGCGAGGCGTTGCAGAGAAGAACCACGTCGCACCCTGCCGCGATGGAACGGCTGGAAAGCTCGGCCAGATCGCCTTTGAGGGCTTTCATCGAGATGTCGTCGGTCATGAGAAGGCCATCGAAGCCGATCTCGTGGCGGATGGCGGCGATCATCGTGGGCGAGAGCGTTGCGGGTTCGCTATCCATCGCCTCGTAGACGACATGGGCTGTCATCGCCATCGGCAGATCGTTGAGCGCGGCGAAAGGAGCGTAATCCTGGAGCGCGAGGGAACGGCGCGGCGCGGTGACACGCGGGAGGTCGAAATGGCTATCCGAGGTGGCGCGACCATGGCCGGGGGTGTGCTTGACCACGGGCAGCACACCGCCTGCAAGCATACCGTCAGCGGCAGCGCGGCCTAGGCGAGCAACGATGACGGGATCCGTGCCGTAGCAGCGGTTTTTCAGGAAAGGATGGGTTTCTTCGGTGGCGACATCCACGAGGGGCGCGCAGTTGCTGTCGATCCCGTATTGGCGCAGATCAGCGGCGATGAGGCGGTGGCGGAGATACATCGCCTCTTCGGCGTGATCGCCCGCTTGATGCACGAAATCCAAGGGCGGGAGCCATTCCCGTGCTATCGGCGGGCGGAGGCGCTGCACGCGCCCGCCCTCTTGGTCGATAGTGATCGGGGCTTCGCGGCCCACGGCGTCGCGCATCTCGGCGCAGAGCGCGCGTATCTGCTCGGGTGTGTCGAGATTGCGAGCGAAGAGGATGAAAGCAAAGGGATCGGCCTCGCGGAAGAAGCGCTTTTCTTCTGCAGAGAGCCGCGTGCCTTCGGCGTCGAGGATCGTGGCGCCGAAACTCACCGCGTCACCACGGGGATGCATTCGGCGCGTTCGGCCACGAGGGCAGCGCAGAAACGGCGGGCTTCGCTCAGATCGGCGAAACCGTGCGCGCGGAGGCGCCAGAAAGTGCGACCGCCCGATTGGGCTTCCTGAATGACGGGAGCTTTGCCGCCCATGAATTCGGAGAAGCGCTTCGAAAGACGCTGCCATTCCTGTTCGGCAGTGGCGGCGCTGTCGAAGGCCCCGAGTTGGGCAAGGCGGGTGCCGATGGGGAGGCTATCGGCATCAATGCGGAGTGCGGCCCCGACGGCGGCGGCTACGGGTTCGGAAATGCCCGTGGTAAGGCCTTGCGGGCGCTGGCGCGGGCGCAGCGTTTCGCTGGCGGCCATGGTTTCCGGATCGGCGCTAGTGGCGGTATCCAGAGCGGCGATCGTGCCTTCCTCAAGCGGTGCGACCTCGCCCAGAGGCGCGGCGCCTTGGGTGAGTTCCTTGAGCATCGCCTCGACGGAGGTGTCCACGGTTTTGGGCGTGACCTGCGGCTGGGCGCTCGTGGCGTCCAGCTCGCTGCGCGGACGGTCTTCTTCAACGAGTTCAACGGGTTTCGGCGCGAGGATCAACTGATCGGGCGTAGCTGCGGCAGAGCCCTCGGCGGGCACGGCGTTTACAGCAAGGCCCAAGTGATCGGCAGTGGTGCCACCGGGATTTTCCGGCGCGATGCGCATCGGCCCTTCCATGGCGCGGACAACGGGTATGCCCGAGACATCGCGTACGATGATGCCGTAGCCCCAGACGCCCGTTCCGATCAGGAGCGAGAGCGAGAGTGCCGCGCCAGCATAGGTCGCAACAGCACTGCCGCGGCGCGGAGTCGGTTGCGCAAAGGGTTCAGCCTGCCCGTGGGAATAGGGCGCTTCCTCGTAGTAAGACATTGCCTGCCTCTTCACCGCTCCACCCCTATGAAAGGAGGTGGGCTATTCTGCTCGTTCAGCGGCGGAGAGACATCTTTTAGCGCATCTCTTCCACCGGTTCGACGCCCAGAATACCAAGACCTGCGGAAATAACAACGGCCACGGCCCGTGCGAGCGCGATTTTCGCCGATGTTGTATCCGTATCCCCCTCTTGGACAAACCGCAGAGCGGGTTCGTCATTGCCGCGATTCCACAGGGAGTGGAAATCGGAGGCCAGTTCATAGAGGTAGAAGGCGATGCGGTGCGGTTCGTTGGTGCGCGCAGCGATCTCGACGAGACGCGGCCATTCGCCGATCTGGTGGGCGACTTTCAACTCGGCATCGTGGCTGAGTTTCGAAAGATCGGCCTTCGCCAGCGCGACTTCCGACACGTCCACACCTGCATCGCGGGCACGGCGCAGCACCGAATGCACGCGGGCATGGGCGTATTGCACGTAGAACACGGGGTTGTCTTTCGATTGCTCCAACACTTTGTCGAAGTCGAAATCGAGCGGCGCGTCGTTCTTGCGGGTGAGCATGTGGAAGCGGGTCACACCGGGGCCCACCTGCTCGACCACATCGCGCAGCGTGACGAAATTGCCCGCGCGCTTCGACATCTTAAAGGGCTCGCCATTCTTGAAGAGCTTCACGAGTTGGCAGAGCTTGATATCGAGCGGAACTTTCCCGTCAGAGAGCGCCGACACGGCCGCCTTCATCCGCTTCACATAACCGCCGTGATCGGCACCGAAGACGTCGATCAGCGCGTCGAAGCCGCGCGAGACCTTGTCGTAGTGATAGGCGATATCGGGGGCGAAATACGTCCAAGCGCCGTCCGACTTCATGATCGGGCGGTCCACGTCATCGCCATGGGCGGTGGAGCGGAAGAGGGTCTGTTCGCGCGGCTCCCAATCCTCGGGCAGTTTACCCTTCGGCGGCTCCAGCGTGCCTTTGTAGATGAGGCCCTTCTCGCGCAGCGCTTCAATCGCCGCTTCGATACGGCCCGTGCCGTAAAGGGACTTCTCGGAATAGAACATATCCATCTTCACGCCGAGCTGGGCCAGATCCTCCCGGATCATGTCCATCATGGCGTTAGCGGAGAATTCGCGCACCTCGTCGAGCCATTCCTCTTCGGGAGCGTCGAGCCAGCGGTCGCCATACTTTGCTTTCAGCGCCTCGCCCACTTCGACGAGGTAATCGCCGGGATAGGTGCCTTCAGGCCAATCGACCGTGAGATCATGGGCTTCGAGGTAGCGGTTGAAGGCCGAACGCGCGAGCACATTCACCTGTGCGCCGCCATCGTTGATGTAATATTCGCGCGTCACATCCCAGCCTGCGTATTGCAGGAGCGAGGCCAGCGCATCACCGAAAACCGCGCCACGGGTGTGGCCGACGTGCAGAGGGCCAGTGGGGTTTGCCGAAACGTATTCAACGTTCACGCGCTTGCCGACACCGAGATCAGATTTACCGAAATCCTGCCCCATAGTGAGCACTGTGCCCACGAGGTTTTGCCAGACTTGCGGCTTCAAGCGGATGTTCAGAAAGCCGGGGCCAGCCACTTCGGCAATGGCCACGCGGGGATCGGCGGCAAGGCGGGCGGCCAGCACATCGGCAATCGCGCGCGGGGCCATGCCTGCGGGTTTCGCCAGCACCATTGCGGCGTTGGTGGCCATGTCGCCATGGAGGGGATCACGGGGCGGTTCGACGGAAACGGCAGCGGTGTCGAGCCCGGCAGGGATCACACCTGCATCGGCCATGGCAGCGAGTTTGGTGATGACGAGCGCGCGCAGGTCCTGAAAGAGGTTCATTGTTAGCATCCTTTCGGCTTGGGCGCGGTTTACCACTCCGAACGCGGGCGTCAATCTCGGCGAGGGATTAGGGCGCGCTTCCGAGCTGTTTCCGAGCCGAATTTGATCGTTTTGAGCGCGAGGCCTGCGCAATCCCTCTTGCGAGTGGCTAGGCTCGTACCTAACGCTGCTACGCATGACCGATTCCGCATATATCCCCGACGACGCCCGCGCCAAGCGCAATGTAATCGTGCTTGTGGCCGCACAGGCGATCCTCGGCTCGCAGATGCCGATGATTTTCACCATCGCGGGGTTGGCCGGATCGGCGCTTTCGCCAAACCCCTGCTTTGCCACCCTGCCGATCAGCTTGACGGTGCTGGGCTCGATGCTGGCGGCAACGCCTGTGTCGAACATCATGCAGAAATACGGGCGGCGCACCGGCTTCATGATCGGGGCGATGTTCGGCGCGATTGGCGGGGCCATCGGGGCCTACGGGCTTTATACCGCGAACTTCTACATGTTCCTTTTGGGCGCGCTCTTTACAGGCGTCTACATGTCGAACCAGGGGTTCTACCGCTTCGCCGCGACCGATACCGCCTCGGACGCCTTCCGACCGAAAGCGATTTCCTATGTGATGGCGGGGGGGCTGCTTTCAGCGTTGCTTGGCCCGCAACTGGTGAAGCTGACCGCGGAAGCCTTGGTGGTTCCGTTCATGGGCACCTATATGGCGGTGATCGCGATCAATATTCTGGGCTCGTTCCTCTTCCTCGGGCTGGATATCCCGAAGCCGAAGCCGCCTGTGGCCGGTGCGTCGCAGGGGCGGACGCGGTTGGAGCTTCTGAAAGAGCCGCGCATTGCGGTGGCCGTGATCTGCGCGATGGTGTCTTACGCGCTGATGAATCTCGTGATGACCTCCTCGCCGCTCGCGGTGGTAGGCTGCGGGTTCCAGACGAATGACGCGGCCAACGTTGTTTCGGCGCATGTTCTGGCGATGTATGCGCCCTCGTTCTTCACCGGTCACCTGATCGCTCGGTTCGGCGTGGAAAAGATCGTGGGCCTCGGGCTTTTCATCCTCGCAGGCGCGGGCGCAGTGGCGCTTTCGGGCGTGGAATTGGAGAACTTCTTCCTCGCACTGATCCTCTTGGGGCTTGGCTGGAACTTCGGTTTTATTGGCGCCACGACGATGGTTGCGGGCGCGCATGCACCGCATGAGCGGGGCCGGATGCAGGGCATGAACGACCTCATCATCTTCGGTGGCGTGACGGCAGCGTCATTCTCGTCTGGCGGGTTGATGAACTGCTCGGGCGGCACGCCGCAAGACGGCTGGATGGCGGTGAACCTTGCAATGGCACCGTTCCTCGTGCTGGCAGGTGGGGCACTGATCTGGCTCGTGCTGCGCCCGAAAGAGGCCTGAGGCATTTCCGGGGCGCGATCACGCGCCCCCTTCCCCTTTCCGAAATTTTTGATCAAATATGGCGCAAGCAAATCGGGCAAGCGCCATGGGTGATCATTCGACAGGACTTTCCGGGGTAGACCCCGCGCGCCTCGCGGCCTTCCGTGCGGCGGAAGTGGCCGCGTTTGACTCGGCGAATCCAGTTTCCAAGGCGGCACAGGCACCCGAGTTTCTGGGTGGCGTGCCGATGCACTGGATGAGCGATTGGCCCACCCCTTTCCCGCTTCTGGTCCGCGAAGCCAAGCGCGCGGTTTTGCGCGATATCGATGGGCACGAGGTGGATGATTTCTGCCTGGGCGATACTGGCTCGATGTTCGGCCATTCCCCTGCCCCTGTGGCGCGGGCACTGAAGGCACAAGCCGCGCGCGGGCTGACCTATATGCTGCCCACCGAAGCGGCACTTGCGGCGGGCAAAGCGCTGACGGAAACCTTCGGCGATTTCCTCTGGCAGATCGCCACAACGGCCACCGATGCCAACCGTTTCGCGCTGCGCGTAGCCCGGGCGGTGACCGGCAAGCCAAAGGTTCTGGTGTTCAACGGCTGCTATCACGGCACCGTGGATGACGCGATGGTGGTGCTGGATCAGGGCCGGACAGTGAACCGACTGGGCCTTGTGGGCCAAGTCACGGATATAAGCACGCTCGCGGTATCTGTGGAGTTCAACGATCTGTCAGGCGTGGAAGCGGCATTGGCACAGGGCGATGTGGCGGCGGTGCTGACAGAGCCTGTGATGACCAATTCCTGTATGGTTTTGCCCGAACCCGGTTTCCTGCAGGGCCTTCGGGATTTGACCCGCCGCGATGGCGCGCTTCTGATGATCGACGAAACGCATACGCAAAGTTCGGGGCATGGGGGATATACCCGTGTGCACGGGCTCGACCCCGATATGTTTATCGTCGGCAAATGCGTGGCGGGCGGCTTGCCGACTGCTGTTTGGGGGATGCGGGCAGCCGTGGCGGAGCGTTTCGCAGCCTATAACGAGACCCGCCCTGCGGGCCATTCCGGCATGGGCACGACGCTTTCGGCCAACCCGCTGCAATTCGCGGCGCTTTTGGCAACGCTCCGCGAGGTGGCCACGCCGAAGGCCTTCGCCAAGATGGAAAAGGGTGCCGCTCGGCTGGCCAAGGGGCTTTCCGCGGCAATCACCGAAGCGCAAGCCCCATGGCATGTGGTGCGCGTTGGGGCGCGGGTGGAGTTCATCTGCGCGCCGGGGCCATTGAAGAACGGAACGGAAGCCGCGCGGGCCCATGCCCACTCAGTGGAAGCCGCTGTGCATCTGGGGCTGCTCAATCGTGGCTCGCTGATTGCACCGTTCCACAATATGATGCTGGTCTCGCCCGTGACCACGAATGCCCAGATCGACCGATTGATCGCCAATTTCCGCACCGTTCTGGCGGTGCTTTTCCCGAAAGACTGAGCCATGACCTGCCCTACCGGAGCCACCCTCGCCGAGGCCGAAGCCTTCCTCGCCGCCCATCCCGAGATCGAGGCGGTTGACCTCATCCTAACGGATTCGAACGGGATCGCGCGGGGCAAGATCATCCGGCGGCACGAGCTTCTGTCGATCTACAAGAACGGGCGCGGCTTTCCGATTTCGATCCTTGGCCTCGATATCGTGGGCGAGGATGTGCACGAGACGGGCCTCATCTGGGATCAGGGCGATGGCGACCTGAAAGCATGGCCCTTGCCCGGCACGCTTGTGCCTTTGCACAACACCACGCCGCCGCGCGCGGAAGTGCTGATGGGGCTTTACGAGTTGGATGGCCGCCCCATGACCTCGGACTCCCGCCATGCGCTGGCGCGCCAAGTTGAAGCGATGGCGGCGGAGGGGCTTTATCCGGCAGCGGCTTTCGAGTTGGAGTTCTTCCTTCTGGACAATCGCCGCGACGAATATGGCCGCGTGCGCCCCGCGCCTGCGGTGCTCGACGGGCGTACGTCAGGCAAGACGGAGGTCTATTCCGTGGACCACCTCCACGGCATGCTGCCCTTGTTCTCGGACATCTACAAAGGCGCGGAAGTTGCTGGAATCACGGCAGAAACCATGATTTCCGAATATGCGCCGGGGCAGTATGAACTGACACTGCATTACCGTGAAAACGTGCTGACCGCCGCCGACGATCTGTTGCGCCTGAAGCGGATCGTGCGCGCGCAGGCACGCGCGCATGGGCTGACGGCGTGTTTCATGGCCAAACCCATTGCCGAATACGCAGGCTCGGGCATGCATTTCCACGTCTCGCTGCCCGACGCTTCCGGCAAAAACGTCTTTGCCGATCCGGCAGAAGGCACTTGGGCACCGAAGCTTCTGCATGCCTTGGGGGGCCTCCGCGCCACGATGGGTGAGTCGATGCTGGTTTTCGCGCCGCATCTCAACTCATGGCGGCGCTTTGCCAACCAAAGCTATGCGCCGGTTTCGACGAATTGGGGCGTGAACAACCGCTCCGTGGCGCTGCGTATCCCCGAAGGCCCTGCGGTTTCGCGCCGGATCGAGCATCGCCCCTCGGGCGTGGATGCCAACCCCTATCTGGTGGCGGCGACGATCCTTGCGGGCCTCCGGAAAGGCCTGAAAGAAGGGATCGACCCCGGCCCGGAAACCACCGGAAACGGCTATGACGGCGCGGAAGAAAGCACGATCCCGCGCGATTGGGCTTCCGCGATCAAGGCGGCAACCGAGTCGGAGTTCCTGAAAGAAGCGCTTGGCGAAGACATGCACCGCACGTTTACGGCGGTGAAAGCCGCCGAATACGCCCGCGTGGCGCGCACCATCGCGGATGTGGATTACGACCTTTACCTGCACGTGGTGTAAGGCTCAGGCTTCCAGTTCGGCGTCCCAGTAAAGGTAGTCCATCCAGCTTTCATGCAGGTGGTTCGGCGGGAACCTCCGGCCATGGTTCTGCATCTCGGCAGGGCTTGGCTGGCGTGGCGGGCGGCGGAGCGAGAGTCCGGAAGAGCGGAGCGTTTTCGAGCCTTTCCGCAAGTTGCAGGGCGAGCAAGCCGCCACCACGTTTTCCCAACTGGTGATGCCGCCATGGGCGCGGGGGATGACGTGATCAAAGGTCAGATCACCCTTCGCGCCGCAATATTGGCAGCAGAATTCGTCCCTCAGAAAAAGATTGAAGCGCGTGAAGGCCACGCGCTTCTGGGGTTTAACGTATTCTTTCAGCACGACGACGGAGGGGATCCGTATGGTGCAAGAGGGGCTTCGTACGACCTCTTGATATTCGGCGAGGATATGCACCCTGTCGAGGAACACCGCCTTCACGGCTTCCTGCCACGGCCAGAGGCTCAAAGGATAATAGGAAAGCGGGCGGTGATCGGCATTCAGGACCAGCGCGGGATGGTTCCGCAAGCTGATCGGATCACGCACGAATTCGGTTCTGAAGTCCCCATCCATCACAGGTATCGTCTCCCTGCCCTGTCTGCCGGTAGCACCAGAGCGATGCCCCCGCCCCGTCCGTTAACTTAGACTATATATCGCGGTTCGTAGGGAGCAAGCCCCACATCATCTGGCGTGTGGATAAGGGAGCAAGGTGACAAGGATGTGACGAAAGATAAGGCAGTGATGGGCCCGCTCCGTTAGGAGCGGGCTATCGGATCAAAGGCTGCACTTGTCGCGCATGAAGGCGAGCGCGACGGAGAGGCCGTCAGGTGCGATGCCGTGCGCGGTGCCCTTCATCACATGGGCGTAAACCTCTTTCCAGCCCGCGCCTTGCAGGGCTTCGGCGGCTTCCGGGAGGGACTGGATCGGCACCACGTCGTCTTGGTCGCCATGCACCAGAAGCACGGGCGGGCGGCATTTCACTTCGTCGGCCAGCAGTTCGGGCAAGAGAAGACGGCCCGAGAAGGCCACGACGCCAGCGACAGCATCGTCACGGCGGGGAGCGACATGCAGGCTCATCATCGTGCCTTGCGAGAAGCCGAAGAGCACGACTTGTTCAGGCAAGAGGTCTTCATCGACCATGAGGGCATCGAGGAAGGCGTTCAGATCTTCGATAGCGCGGTTCATGCCGGCCATCGATTCCTCTTCCGATGAGCCGTCGATCCAGGGGATCGGGAACCACTGGAAGCCCCACGGAGCGCCGGGGCAGGCTTCGGGGGCATCGGGAGCGACGAAGAGCGTGTCGGGCAGGTGCTCGGCCAGTGGATCGGCGAGGCCCAGAAGGTCCGCGCCATTCGCGCCATAGCCATGCAGGAACACCACGGCTGAGCGGGTTTCCCCCGATAGCGGTTTGCGTTTTCCAGCCTTCAGAACCCGTGTCATGCAATTCCCTCGCGTGATTTGACCACATGGTAGTAGGCCCAGAGCGTGCGGGCTGCAACCGATCGCCACGGTGACCACGCTTCGGCCATCTGTCGCAGCGCTTTTTCCTTGGGTCGCTCGGGGAGGCCATAGAGGATTTTCGTCCCTTCCTGCAGCGCCAGATCGCCGGGTGCGAAGACATCGGCGCGGCCGAGCGAGAACATGGCGTAGATCTCGGCGGTCCAGACACCGATACCGGAGACGGCGGTAAGGGTGCGGATGATTTCGGCCTCAGGCGCGGTACGGAGCCAGTCGTAATCGATGCGGGATTCGGCCAAAGCGCGGGCGTAGCGGGCCTTCTGGCGGCTGAGGCCAAGGGCGCGGAGCGCTTCCTCGTCGAGCGCCAGAACGGCTTCGGGGCTCGTGGCGCCTGCCGCTTCGAGCCGCGCCCAGATCGCGCGGGCGGAGGCGACGGAAACCTGTTGGCTGACGATGGCCGAAAGAAGTTGCGCGAAACCATCGGGGCGGCGGCGGAGCGGCAGCATACCCGTTTCCACATGCGCTGCGGCCATGCGCGGGCATGTGGCGGCAAGCCATGCCATGCCTTCCGCGACATCTGTTTCCGTTTCGATGATTCGTCCGACCATAGCGCCTCTGAGGGCAGAGTAGCCGCCGCACGCAGGGAAAAGAAGCTGCGAAGGATGTTCTTCCGCCACGCGAGAATTTGCTGCTCAATAAGAACGTTGTTCCATCCCTGAATGCCTGATCAGGTCATTATCCCGAGATGCCCGTGAACTCTGGCGAAGCGCCCAAAGCGCTCCCCCATGGAGAAACTTCGATCTGCTTCGGGAGCCCCCCGCACGCGGGCTGGCTCTTTGCGGATGGGCGGAACCGTGCTTTTCCTGAGTCAGGTTTTCTTCAGGAGCCAGATCATGTCGTTCCACCATGCCCTTCCGCCCGCCCAATGGCCCCGCCTTGAACAAGGCTGGGTCTGGCTTTGCGGCGCCGGGCCGGGCGATCCGGGGCTTCTGACGCTTCATGCGCTCAATGCACTCCGCCAAGCGGATGTGATCGTGCATGACGCGCTCGTGAATGACGATATCCTCGACTGGGCCCCACAAGCGCGCCGCATCCATGCGGGCAAGCGCGGCGGCAAGCCTTCTGCGAAACAGGCCGATATCTGCGACACGCTGATCGATCTGGCGCACCAAGGCTTGCGGGTGCTGCGCCTTAAGGGCGGGGATCCCTTCACCTTCGGGCGCGGCGCGGAAGAAGCGCGGGCATTGATGGATGCGGGCGTGCCCTTGAAAGTGGTGCCGGGCATCACGAGCGGGATCGGTGGCCTCGCCTATGCGGGCATCCCCCTGACCGAGCGCGGTACCAATCAGGCAGTTGCCTTCGTGACGGGCCATGATGCCGATGGCGGGCTTTCGGCTTCGGTGGATTGGCAGGCCTTGGCAAAGGTTTCGGGCACAATCGTGGTCTATATGGGCATGAAACACGCGCAGGCGATTTCGGATTCGCTCATTGCAGGAGGCCGCAGCGCCGATGAACCGGTGGCGGTGGTGATGGCCGCCTCCACGGATGCGCAACGCGTGCTGCAAACCACTCTGGGCACGCTTGATGCCGATATTCGCGCCGCCGGATTGGAGCCGCCTGCCCTTCTGGCGATTGGCAAGACGGTGTTGATCGAAGGCGAGGCCGCGCCGCGCGTGCGGGCGACGACCTACGTCGTTGCCGCGGAGTGAGGATCAGGAGGCCGCAGCTTCCTGAGCTTCGAACGGCGCGAGCGACATCAGACGCACACCGTCGCCACCCTTCACATTGTCGCCCTTGAAGGGCAGCCGGAATTTGCCGTTGGGCTGGATCACCAAGAGAAGCACCGCTTCGCTCTGATCCGCGCGCCAGTTTTCGAGCGTGTATTCCTCGGTGAGCCGCGTCACGCGGAATTCCCAGCCCTGCGCCACACGTGCTTCCAACTCGCGGAGCGTCATGCCACGGCCGAAGGCCTTGCCGCCCAGCGTGTAGGGCAGCGCGTGGCGCGACGAAGCTTCTTTCTCGCGGGCGACCTGATAGACATGCTCGCGCCCGAATTCGGGGCTGAGGTCGGTGGCGACGAGGGTGTTGTAGGCGTCGTTATCGGTGGCGGCGACGATCACCCCGAAATCCAGTAATTCCAGATGGTTCTCGGCCGCTTCCGAGAGGATATCACCGGGGAAAGTCGGCAGGCCCGCCGCGCGGGCCGCGCGCAGGTTTGACCAGTTCGGATCGGTCAGAAGCACCGGCGCTTTGATCTTGCGGAGCGCTTCGGCAAAGGCCGTAGTGAAGCGGTTGCCGCCGACGAGGAGAATGCCGGGTTGTGCTGCGCCCGTAAGCCCGAAGGCCTTGGCGATGGGGCGGAGGGTGAAGCCGTGGAAGACCACGGTCGTGGCCACTAGAACGAAGGCCAAGGGGCCGACGAGCGCGCCGTCAGCAACGCCGATTTCCGCAAGCCGATCCCCGAAGAGGCCCGCCACCGCCACCAGAACCACGCCGCGCGGGCCTGTGAAGGCGATAAAGGCGCGCTCTTTCCATGGCAGCGCCGTGCCGATGAGCGAGACGAGCACCTTGAGCGGGCGCGCGATCAGCACAACGGCCAGAACGAAGGCCACAGCCCGCCAATCAAGCCGCGCGAGTTCGGAGAAATCGAGGCCAGCGGCCAGGAGGATGAACACGCCCGAGACGAGCAGCACCGTGGCGTGTTCCTTGAAGCGGCGGAGTTCTTCGTAGCTCGGCAGGTCGGCATTGGCGATCCAGACACCCATGATCGTCACGGCCAACAGACCGCTTTCATGCAAGAGGGCATCGGAGGCCGCGAAGGCCGCCAGCACGGAGACGAAAAGCACAGGCACCTTCATGTATTCCGGCACCCAGCCCCGCCGGAACGCGCGCACGATAAGCCATCCGGCAGCGATGCCGATGGCCGTGGCAAAGGCGATGCCGAGGCTCAGATCAACGACCGCTTGGCCCGCTGTGACGCCTGCATTCAAGACGGCCACCACCTCGAAGGCCAGCACCGCAGCCAGTGCGCCTATGGGATCGTTGACGATGGCTTCCCACTGCAAAAGCGCCACCGGACGCCGCGAGAGGCGGGCGGAGCGGAGGAGTGGCGCGATCACTGTAGGGCCTGTGACGATCATGATGCCACCGAAGACGGCAGAAGCTTCCCAGCCAAGCCCCGCGCCATAATGGAGCGCGAGCGCAGCGGTGAGCTAGCCCAGAGGCGCGCCGATCACCACAAGGCGTTTCACGCCCTTCGCCGCATCGTTCAACGTGTGGAAATTGAGCGTAAGGCCGCCCTCAAAAAGAATGATTGCCACCGCAATCGAGATCATCGGGCCTTTGAGCGCGCCGATATCGCGATCCGGGTCGAATACGCCAAAGATAGGGCCAAGGAGCACGCCCGCGATCAGCATGAGCACGATGGCGGGCAAGTTGAGGCGCCACGCGGCCAATTGCGCGCCCACGCCGACGGCCCCCACAAGTGCGAAAGCGGTCACAGGGCTAAGAGCCCCGGCAGCAACGTCGATAGCCATGGAAAATGTCTCCTTCGTTAAACACCCGGCGGGCGGAGGCTCGGGTCAGCATCGCAGAGGCGCACATATTCCTGTAGCGCAAAGCGGTCGGTCATCCCGGAAATGTAATCGCAGACGATCCGCGCGAGCTGGGTTTCGCTCGTCGCTTCTGCCACATCTTTACGCCATTGCTTCGGCAAAAGCGACGGATCGTCCATGTAGAGCGGGAAAAGCGCGCGGACACTTCCGGTGACGTACTTGCGCATCTCGACGACAGCAGGCGCGCGATACATGCGGTGGAAGAGGAACGCGCGGATGACTTTCAGATCGGTCCAGAGCGCGGGCGAGAATTGCACCATCATCCGCCCTACCCCGCGTACGTCAGAGGCGGACTGCGGATCAAGCTCGGCCAGCCGCGCTTGGCTCACAGCGATCACATCCTCAACCAGAATACCGAAGAAACGGCGCAACGCTTCGTGGCGGCGGCGGTAGTAGTTCAGGCCTTTGTACTTGCGATCCACCTCGGCAAAGCAATCGCCAAGGATCGGCATTTCAGCGATTTCATCGGTAGAGAACAGCTCGGCCCGCAACCCGTCATGCAGGTCGTGGTTATTGTAGGCGATATCATCCGAGAGAGCCGCCACTTGCGCTTCGGCGCTGGCATGGGTGTGCAATTCAAGGTCATGGCGGGCGTTGTAGGCGGAAAGTGCCCAGGGGATATCACCCGTGACCGGACCGTTATGTTTTGCAATGCCTTCAAGGGCTTCCCAAGTGAGGTTCAACCCGTCCCACTCTGCATAATGGCGTTCGAGATCGGTAACGATGCGGATTGCTTGGGCGTTGTGATCGAAACCGCCATAGGGGGCCATGAGATCGGCCAAGGCATCCTCGCCCGTGTGCCCGAAAGGCGGGTGGCCCAAGTCATGCGCCAGAGCGACGGCTTCGGTCAGCTCCACATTGAGGCCCAAAGTGCCCGCGATGGTGCGCGCCACTTGCGCCACTTCGATGGAATGCGTCAGGCGCGTGCGGAAATAGTCGCCCTCGTGTTCGATGAAGACCTGCGTCTTGTGCTTCAGGCGGCGAAAGGCGGAGGCATGGATGATGCGGTCGCGGTCGCGCTGGAAGCAGGAGCGGAAATGGCTTTCTTCCTCGGGAAAGAGCCGCCCCCGGCTGTCTGCCGGATTGCAGGCATAGCGTGCCATCATGGTTCGGTCCCTTGTCGCCTTGTTTTCCCGCACTTATATTGGGGTCAGGACACAAGGGAAACACCGGAAACGCCATGCAAATCCCGCCAAAAGTCACATCGCGCGCCTTCGAACGCCTTGCCGAAATCGGTGCGGCTGCCTCTGGAAAGGTCCTTCGTGTGGCCGTTGAGGGCGGTGGGTGCTCGGGCTTCCAATATGACATCCGCCTCGATGAAGTGGCTGGAACGGAAGATCTGGTGCTGACCGGCGCGGGCGAGACCGTGGTTGTCGACACCGTTTCCCTGCCTTTCCTCGCGGGCGCGACCATCGACTTCGCAGATGAAATCATCGGTGCGCGCTTTGTGATCGAGAACCCAAATGCCACCGCCTCGTGCGGCTGCGGCACGTCCTTCTCGATTTAAACCGCCATTCCCGGTTTCGAGGCGCGGGCGAAGCCCACGAAGAAGGCTTCGAACCCCGGCAAGGCAGCTTCGGCTGTAGCCAGTACCTCTTGCGAGGCATCCGAGAGCGAGGCCGTGAGACGCCCGCGCATCTTGCTCCAATCTGCCGCCCTTCCGCCTTCGAAGGTGAAAAGCTGTTGCGACATCTCCCGCAGCACCGGCACGCGGCCAGTGGCAGCGCGGAAGCTCACACGGCCTTCGGGGATCGGCTGGGCAAAGAGGGCATCCCCCGCTGTGGCGAGCGCCCAGTTGCAGACGAAGTACTCGTGGTAATCATCCGCGAGCGACGCGCCTGCCTCGGCGGTGAGAGTGTAGAGGCGCAGCTCTTCGCGGATCCACTCTTCCCAGATCGCGGGGGGCTCTTGGCCTGCGTGGCGCAGAGCGATGCAGCATTCGGCCAGAAGATCGGCGTTCTGGTCGAGATAGGCGAGCGTTCCGGCAAAATGCAGGCTGGTGATCGCCTCTTGCTGCAGATCGGGCGCGAGCCGGCCATACTCGGATAGGTAGAAAATCGTATGCGTCAGCTCGTAGGCGGCCTTTTTGTTCGGCAGAGCGAAGGTAGCGCTGCGGGCGGTAAAGGTGCGGAGGCGGTCATCAAGGCCCGGATCGGCAGTGGTATGGCCCGAACGGCGGACCAAGCGGCGGGCTTCGGCGCGTTGGAGGTCGGAGATTTCCGCCTCTGGCAAACCCTGCCGGACGGCCCACTCGGTCAGCATCGCCGCCTTGGTTCCGGGCAGGCCCAGAGCCTCCAGATCGGCGGCAATCGACAGAAGAAAACGGTAGTATTGCGGAAAGAAACCCACGCGGTTTTCGAGGCTCGCATAGAAGGTCTCCAGCGGAGCCAGCGCCTCGACACTGAGCGCATGGCCGGTGCATTCGAGGATATTCAGAAGCTATGCCACTTCCTTCATCCAGAACACATCCTCTAGCGAGCGGCGTTCGGTCGCGAAGGTTCGTGTAAGGGCTGCGAAGCGTTGCGCTTCGTTTTGTCGGCGAGAGCGGGCCTGAAAGCTGAGGATGTTTTTCATGGAATTATCCCTTTATACCAAAGCCTTCAGGCCCGTTCTTACCAAATCAGAGGCCGGAGCAGAACGCGCCGACTTCGTCACCCTGCAGCGCTGAGGAGGCTGCGCGCGGCGCGAGACCCGAGCAGAAGGAGCCCGTCACATCGCCCGTATCGACGCTGGAGGAGGTCGGCGCGAGGCCCGAGGGGAAAGCGCCGACTTCGTCACCGAGGATAACGGAAGAGGATGCACTCGGCGCGAGGCCCGAGCAGAAGGCACCGACTTCATCGCCGAGGATAACAGCGGAAGACGCGCGGGGGGCGAGGCCCGAGCAGAAGGCGCCAACTTCGTCGCCAAGCAGGGCGGCAGAAGATGCTGTCGGGGCGAGGCCCGAGCAGAAGGAGCCGGTCAGATCACATGCAAACAGGCTGGAGGTGGTGGGTGCGAGACCCGAGCAGAACATTTCCAGGCCAAGACCCTCGTGGAGGTCAGTGACGGTGGTAGCGACGGAAGCGGCAGCAATTTTCCGAAGGGCAGTCATTTTTGGTCTCCCAGATGCAGGTTGTCAGTAAGCCGACAATTACATGCAATGAGGGTAATGCAGCAAAAATTACTCTTCCTTTCCGTGTATTTTGGATACCCAATACACCATTTACGACCCAAACCCTTATAAATGATGAATAGTTTTCTCTTCAAGGTTGAGTAACTTTTTTTGAAATTTTTCCCTCTGAGAGCGCGCAACACCCCGCGGGGCCTGCGAATCACACCCCAGACTTGCCTTCCATCCCCCCTTGGGGCGATAGAGAGGCAACGAGAGGGAGCCACCGATGCGGATTGCGACGTTCAACATCAACGGGGTCAAAGCCCGCGCTGAAACGCTGGTCGGATGGCTACAAGCCGCAAACCCGGATGTGGCAATCCTTCAGGAGATCAAATCCGAGGATGCCTCCTTCCCCCGCGCGCTGATCGAAGACCTCGGCTATCACCTCGAAACCCACGGGCAGAAGAGCTTCAACGGGGTGGCGATCGTGTCGAAATACCCGCTCGAAGACGTGATGCGCGGCCTTCCGGGCGACGAGGCGGACGTGCAGGCGCGCTATATCGAGGCGACTGTGGTGGGCAAGACCGCGCTGCGGATCTGCGGCCTCTACCTGCCGAACGGCAATCCGGTGGAACTCGACGCCTCCGGCGCGCCGGTTACCGGTGGGAAATACGCCTATAAGCTCGCCTGGATGGAGCGTTTGCGCGCCCGTGCCGAAGCGCTTCTGGCCGAAGAGATGCCCTTCCTGATGGCGGGCGACTACAACATCATCCCGCAGGCCGAAGATGCCAAGCGTCCGGACGCATGGCGCGAGGATGCGCTTTTCCGTCCCGAAAGCCGTGCTGCGTTCCGTAGGCTCTTGAACCTCGGACTAACCGAAGCCTTCCGCGCCCGCGTACAGGGGCCGGGGCATTATTCGTTCTGGGATTATCAGGCGGGCGCATGGAATCGCGATGACGGCATCCGCATCGACCTCTTCCTTCTGAGCCCGCAGGCCGCCGATCTATTGAAGGATTGCAGCATCGAACGCGCCGTGCGAGGCGGCGACAAGCCTTCGGATCACGTGCCTGTCTGGGTCGATCTCGACCTCTGAGGCGTCAGATAGTCACGTCGTGATCATAGACCCAGTCGAACTGACCGAGCATCTGTGAGGGCGCCAGCGCATTGCCCAATCGCAATACCTGATGCGCCACGCCGCGGATGAGCGGTTGGCGCAGGTGGAATTTCCACGCATTGCCATTTGCCGCCGCGATCACCTTCTCGGCGCGCGGGCGGCGGATCGCCTGATAGGCCCGTAGGGCATCTGTTTGCTCCATTGAGCCTAGTTGACGCGCGAGAACCCATGCGTCTTCCAGCGCGAGGTTCGCGCCTTGGGCGAGGAAGGGCAGCGTCGGGTGGGCCGCATCGCCCAAGAGTGCCGCGTTCTCCTGCCCCCAGTTTTCCGCAACAGGATGCCGGAACAGCCCCCAAAGGTGCACGTTTTCAACGCCTTGCAGGATACTCCGCGCCATGCCGCCGAAATCCGCGAATGCCTTACGGAGGTTTCCGGGATCGTCGGGGATCGACCAGCCTTCCTTGGTCCAGTCGCGGCGTTCCTGCACGGCAACCACATTGAGAAGCGCGCCGTCGCGGAGGGGATAGGTCACCATATGCCGCCCCGGCCCCATCCAGACGCGGGCTTCCGGCCCCTGCCCCGGATTGGGTAACGTGGCGCGCCACGCGACTTGCCCGGTGAAAAAATGCGCATCCTCGCCGTTCAGCGCAGGCCGGAGAACCGAGCGCACGCCATCCGCCCCGACCAGAAGATCGGGCGCGATAACTTCGCCGGACGCGAGGGTGAGGTGATAGCCGCCCTCCCCCTGATGGATCGCCACAACCTCGGTACCGAGACGGAGCATCACGCCGGCCTCTCGCGCACCTTCGGCCAGCACTTCGATCAGATCGGCGCGATGCACGAAGAGATGCGCGCGTTCGCGGCGGCGGCGCAGATCCATCCGGAGCACCTCGCCGCCCTTGTAGTCAAAAAGCGCTACGGCATGGGATTGGGTGGACCGCGCAAGGAGCGCTTCGCCAAGCCCCATGGCCTCGATCACGCGGAAGCCGTTCTGGCTGATTTGTAGCCCCGCGCCGACTTCGCGGATTTCTGGAGCCCGTTCGAGCATGCGCACCGACGCACCCTGCATCGCGAGGGCCCGCGCCACCGCTAGCCCCGCAATTCCGGCCCCGAGGACCACGACATTTTGACCGATCATCGCCATAGGCCCTTGGTGCAACGAAAAACGCCGGGGCGGAAGCCCCGGCGTTCTGATCTTGGCCCGCATCGACTGTGGTCAGTCGTCGCGGTGAACCTTTTCACGGCGCTCGTGCTTTTCTTGGGCTTCGAGCGTCATCGTCGCGATTGGACGGGCATCGAGGCGCTTCAGGCTGATCGGTTCACCGGTCATTTCGCAATAGCCGTATTCGCCGTTCTCGATCCGGCGCAGTGCGGCGTCGATCTTGGAGACGAGCTTGCGCTGGCGGTCACGGGTGCGCAGTTCAAGGGCGCGGTCGGTCTCTTCGCTGGCGCGGTCAGTCACATCGGGGATGTTGCGGGTGCTGTCCTGCAAACCCTCGATGGTGTCACGGCTGTCTTCGAGAAGATCGTTCTTCCAGGCAATCAGTTTGCGCCGGAAATATTCGAGCTGGCGCTCATTCATAAACGGTTCGTCTTCAGCAGGACGGTAATTGTCCGGCAAGAAATTTTCCGCATTCATCGCGTTCTTACCCCTCGCGTGTTCCACGGCCTGTTTTTGCAGTGAGTCAGACATATGGCGCTCCCTGCGGGCGGCTCTATACCAATGGACGGGGATTGTCACTACACGAATGGCCACAAGATTGCACATCACTTGGCAGCCAGATATGCTGCTGATCAACAAATAGGCAAGCGATTGGAAATGCAGATGAAATTCGATGGCACCAGCTCTTATGTCGCCACGGAAGACCTGAAAGTTGCGGTTAACGCAGCGGTCACACTGGAGCGCCCGCTCCTTGTGAAGGGCGAGCCCGGAACCGGGAAAACCGAGCTGGCGCGGCAGGTTGCCGAGGCGCTTGGCCTGCGGATGATCGAGTGGAACATCAAGTCCACCACCAAAGCGCAGCAAGGCCTTTACGAGTATGACGCCGTGAGCCGCCTGCGCGACAGCCAGTTGGGCGAAGAGCGCGTGCATGACGTGCGCAACTACATCAAGAAGGGGAAACTCTGGCAGGCCTTCGAGGCCGACGAGAAGGTCGTGCTCCTGATCGACGAGATCGACAAGGCCGACATCGAGTTTCCGAACGACCTGCTGCGCGAGCTCGACCGCATGGAGTTCCACTGCTACGAGACGCGCGAACTGGTCAAGGCCAGGCACCGCCCGCTGGTCTTCATCACCTCGAACAACGAGAAGGAGCTGCCCGACGCCTTCCTGCGCCGCTGCTTCTTCCACTACATCAGGTTCCCCGAGGCCGCGACGATGAAGAGAATCGTCGAGGTGCATTTCCCCGGCTTGCGCGACGAGCTGCTGGGCGCGGCGCTGAAGGCCTTCTTCGACATCCGCGGCCTGCCCGGCATCAAGAAGAAGCCGTCGACCAGCGAGCTGATCGACTGGATCCGGCTGCTGCTGGCCGAGGACATCCCGGCGCACAGCCTGCAGGGCGAGGGCCAGCAGATCGCCGTGCCGCCGCTGGTCGGCGCGCTGCTCAAGAACGAGCAGGACATCGCGCTGTTCGAGAAGCTGGTCATGATGAACCAGCGCCACCGCTGACCCCCCTGCCCCGTCCACCCGAGCGAACAGAAGGCCCGACATGAGCGCGATCACGACCCCCGTCACCCTCGAAGGCCGGCATGCCC
>JALQUU010000241.1 GCA_023260655.1 Paracoccaceae bacterium
AACATAACCAGCCTCTGTTAATGTTGTGGCGTCTGCCATTGTAAAAGGTACATCTAAAATTCTTGCAAGAGTTTGGGCAAGCAAAGTTTTACCGCAGCCTGTGGGACCCATTAATAAAATATTAGATTTTGCTAGTTCTACGTCTTTATTGGATTTACCATCATAGTTTAATCTTTTATAATGATTATGAACTGCAACGGATAAAATTTGTTTCGCTTTTTTTTGTCCTATTACATACTCATCTAATGTAGAATAAATTTCTTTTGGAGTTGGAACTCCTTCTTCGCTCTTTGAAAAATTGTTTTTACTTTCCTCTTTGATGATGTCCATACAAAGCTCGACACACTCATCACAAATAAAAACAGTTGGTCCTGCTATAAGTTTTCTAACTTCATGCTGGCTCTTTCCGCAGAAAGAACAATAAAGAGTATTTTTAGTTTCTTTGCTCATTTTCGAATCAATTAAATTAACACTATTACGACCATGTATTGAATATCAAGTAATAGTTGTAAATGAACTTATATATAGTGTGTA
>JALQUU010000242.1 GCA_023260655.1 Paracoccaceae bacterium
CCACTGCGTCGCAAAGACCAGCGGGTAGTGATTTGACAGCATCAAGAACAAGACCGGCAAGGTCAGATAGTTGTTATGCGTGCTGCGCTGCTTGGCGATCTTGCCGTATTTCGCATCCGGTTTGCGCCCGGCCTTCAGATCCGCCGTCACAATGGTCTGGTTCGGGATGATCACCAGAAACACGTTGGCCGACATCAACGTCGCCGTGAATGCCCCCAGATGCAACAGCGCGGCCCTGCCGGAAAACACCTGCGTGTAAAACCAGCTCATCCCCACCAGGACCACAAACAGCGCGATCATCACGGCCGATTGGTTGGCATTCACCAGCACCTTGCAGATCGCATTATAGGCCAACCAGCCAAAAACCAGCGATCCCGCCGAAATGGACACGGCCTGCCAAACCGCCAGATCCGCCACATTCGGATCGATCAAGAACAGATCGGCGCCCAGATAATAGACCAGCACCAGCATGGCAAAGCCCGACATCCATGTCGCATAGCTTTCCCATTTGAACCACGTCAGATGCTCGGGC
>JALQUU010000243.1 GCA_023260655.1 Paracoccaceae bacterium
GCCTTGCCGAGGTCTTGCTGCCCGAGATCGAGAAAGACATCGGGCTAACCATCGAGCTCCTCGTCGTCGGCACGGGCCAGGCGCTCAAGCTAGGCGAGACGGGGGATGTCGATGCCGTGCTCGTCCATTCCCGCCCCGCCGAAGAGGCCTTCGTGTCGGCAGGCTTTGGCACCCACCGGCGCGAGATCATGTATAACGATTTCGTCTTTGTCGGTCCGTCCTCGGATCCTGCTGGGGTGATTGGCGACGCAAGCGCCGTCGAGGCCTTGCAGGACATTGCCTCGGCTGAAAGCACCTTCGTCAGCCGCGGCGACGACAGCGGCACGCACAAGATGGAAATGGGCCTGTGGAAAGCCGCAGGGATTGCTCGCGAAGGCAGCTGGTATAACGCCGTCGGCCAAGGCATGGGGGCAGCGCTCAATACCGCCGCGGCGATGGATGCCTATATTCTTGCCGACCGCGCAAGCTGGCTCAACTTCGGCAACAAAGGCGATCTGACCATCGTCTTTGAGGGCGATCCGGTGCTCTTC
>JALQUU010000244.1 GCA_023260655.1 Paracoccaceae bacterium
GACCCGACGATACCTGTCCGGCGGCACGAATTTCTGGCCGAGCTGATGCCGAAAGGGCATCTGGCACTTATCGACGGTGCCGGGTTGATTCCAACGCTCGAGCAGCCCGAGGTTGTGACCACGGCTCTCAGAAGCTGGTTGAACCTGCCGCCGCTTTAGGCGGCGACGATCTTGGGCTTTTGCGGCTTGGCCTCGCCGGAATTGGCATCAATGAAATCGAGAACCAGCGGGCGGATGTTGTTGCGCCAGCTGCGGCCCGCGAAAATGCCGTAATGGCCCGCGCCGGGCTCGAGGTGCCAGGCCTTCTTGGCCTCGGGCAGGCCGGTCAGAAGATCGAGGGCCGCCTTGCACTGGCCGGGGGCCGAGATATCGTCCTCTTCCCCTTCGACGGTCTTTACCGCTACCGTGGTGATCTTCGAGAAATCGACGTGGCGGCCGCCCACGGTAAAGACGTTGCGGGCGATCTCGCGGTTCTTGAACACGCGCTCGACGGTCGAGAGATAGAACTCGGCCGTCATGTCCATCAC
>JALQUU010000245.1 GCA_023260655.1 Paracoccaceae bacterium
GATCCCCCGTGCCCGGCGTCACGATCTCCACGATCAGTAGAGTTAGCCAACGCTGGCGACGAAGACGCCGTGCGCCAGTTACACCAAAACTACGCTGCGGACAGAACCGGTAATAATATGCGTCGCTATGCTCGTCAGATGGTGTTCGACTCAGCTATGCAGTTCGACGCATCTATTAACGTAGCAGCCGGCAAAGAGATCGGCGCGACTAACTGGAAATACTACGGATCAGTCGTAACAGATACCCGCGACTGGTGCGCCAAGCACGCTAGTAAGGTACTTACAGAAGAGTACATTCGCGAAGCGTGGGCTAAGAACAACTGGAAGGGTAAAGCCGACGGCGATCCTTTCATTGTAAGAGGTGGCTACAATTGTAGGCATCATTTTAGACCGGCGTTCGACGTCGATCTGTAAAAACGGAAACTAACTCTATAAGAGGTACGCAACATGAGCGACGAAATCATGGATAATGAAATCGAAAACACACCTAACGAGCCCGCAACTAAAACATTTAGTCAGGACGAGT
>JALQUU010000246.1 GCA_023260655.1 Paracoccaceae bacterium
CAGGTTCGGCGCTCGATCAAGCTTGGGCACACGAATCCGTCGGACACGTCTAGCGAGAGGCTCTTGGAAGTCTTCCAGCTCGTCATCAGCGGCATCGCGCAAGGCTGCATCTACGGCCTGATCGCGCTGGGCTTCGTGCTGATCTACAAGGCCACCGAGACCGTCAGCTTCGTGCAGGGTGACTTGATGATGCTCGGCGGCTTCATCGGGCGCAAAGGCGACGGCGAGCCCGGGGTCAAGACGCTGTGGCAAGGTATGCATGACCTGAGACGGGCTGTCGAGGCCGCCGAGATCCTCCGCGAGGCGGAGAGTCTGGACTGAAAATCCATCACAAGTCATTGATCAATAAAAAGAAAAACTTGTGTGTAATGAAATGAGGCGATCCGGGGCAGGCGCCGCAGGGTGACCCGTTCGGCGCCGGCCGGGGTTTGCTGGAAACCCGGGAGCTTGTTGAATAGTCCGGACATGGAGGTGGGTCCAGGGGTTCGAGGCATCCCGTTATACACATCTCGTAGGATGAGGGC
>JALQUU010000247.1 GCA_023260655.1 Paracoccaceae bacterium
GAGCGCTACGAAAGCAAGGGCCAGATCGAGGAGGCGCTTTCCGCGCTGCGCTCGGCGATCGACGCCGGCATCCGCATCGTCGCGCAGGGCAACTCGTCGGCGGTCGCGGGCGCGCTGGTCGAGGCCATCGCCAGGCACAACGAGCGCAATCCGGCGCAGCAGGTGATCTTCCTGAACTACTCGGCGGTCGACCCCGCGCTGACCAACGAGCGCTGCAGCTTCTGGCATTTCCGCTTCGACGCCCATGCCGACATGCGCACGGCCGCGCTCATGCAGGTGCTCAAGGCCGACAAAAATGTCAAGTCGGCCTACCTGATTGGGCAGGACTACAGCTTCGGCCAGGCCGTGCTGCGCGAGGCCAAGAAGCAGCTGGCCGTCCAGCGCCCCGATGTGGCCGTGGTGGGCGAAGAGCTGCACCCCATCGGCCGCGTGAAGGACTTTGCGCCCTACGCCGTCAAGATCAAGAGCAGCGGCGCACAGGCCGTGGTCACTGGCAAGTGGGGCAACGACTTGACGCTGCTGG
>JALQUU010000248.1 GCA_023260655.1 Paracoccaceae bacterium
ATATGGTGAGTTCGCGCAAAGTCCAGGAAATGCAGCTTGCGATCCAGTTCGGACTTCAACCGTTCGCGCTGCGAAGCGTCCAGCGCGTCCCATTTGTTGACCGCGATCACCACGGCCCGTCCGGCCTCGAGGATGTAACCGGCGATATTGGCATCTTGCTCGGCAACGCCTTCGGTGGCATCGAGCATCAGGATGCAGACATTGCAGTCTTCGATGGCCTGCAGCGTCTTGATCACCGAAAACTTTTCGATGGTGTCAGTGACCTTACCGCGCTTGCGCACGCCGGCCGTGTCGACCATCGTGTAGGGCCTACCGCCGCGTTCGAAGTCAATTGCGACCGCATCCCGAGTGGTTCCAGGCTGATCGTAGGCGATCAGCCGCTGCTCGCCGAGCAACGAGTTGATCAGCGTGGACTTGCCGGCATTGGGCCGACCGACCACAGCCACGCGAATCCGGTGAACATGCGCGGTTGCGCTGGGCCCATCGGCGTCCGCGCCTGAACCATCGCCTGCGGCCGAGGTC
>JALQUU010000249.1 GCA_023260655.1 Paracoccaceae bacterium
GCCACCGTGGCCTATCCGCCCGAGACCCAGAACTACCACTACGAGATGGAGCTGGTGGTCGCGATCGGCAAGCCGGGCTTCCGCGTGCCGCAGGACCAGGCGCACGAGCTGATCTACGGCTACGCCACCGGCCTCGACATGACCCGCCGCGACCTGCAGCTGGTCGCGCGCGACAAGGGCCGTCCCTGGGATACCGGCAAGGACGTCGAGCAGTCCTCGGTCTGCTCCGAGATCGTGCCGATGGAAGGCAAGGTCATCGAAGGCGGCGAGATCGCGCTCGAAGTCAACGGCGTGACCAAGCAGAAGTCGGACGTCAACAAGCTGATCTGGAACATCCGCGAGATCATCGCCGACCTGTCGCTGTACTACCACCTGCAGCCGGGTGACCTGATCTACACCGGCACCCCCGAAGGCGTGGGCGCCGTGGTCAAGGGCGACCTGCTGGTGGGCTCGGTGGCGGGGCTGGGCGAGTTGAAGGTCCGGATATCCTGATCTGCGATAACAGCTGTGGAGTTATT
>JALQUU010000250.1:0-280 GCA_023260655.1 Paracoccaceae bacterium
ATAGATCTTGGCCAGCAAGTGGTTCTTGATCTCGAGGGCAGCTTCAACCTTCTGGCGCAAGATGCCTTCGTCAAAGATGTCCTGGATGCGGATGCCCACACGGTTGATCTTGTCTGCGTAGGTGGGACCAATGCCGCGACCGGTGGTGCCGATCTGGCGCTTACCCAAGAAGCGCTCAGTGACCTTGTCCAAGGTGCGGTGGTAGTCGGTGATGACGTGAGCGTTCGCGCTCACGCGAAGCTTCGAAGTGTCGATGCCGCGTGAGTTCAGAGCATCCAGC
>JALQUU010000250.1:290-518 GCA_023260655.1 Paracoccaceae bacterium
AGGGAGCAAGTGGAGGGCATACTTCTCGTCGCCAATAACGACAGTGTGACCGGCGTTGTTACCGCCATTGAACTTCACAACGTAGTCGATACGTTCAGCAAGAAGGTCGGTAGCCTTACCCTTACCTTCGTCGCCCCACTGGGCACCAATCAGAACGATTGCTGGCATGACGATATCCCCTCGTCGTTAGTACGGCCTGTGCAACTGCGACCTGCCAGTAATTCATTC
>JALQUU010000025.1 GCA_023260655.1 Paracoccaceae bacterium
CGCGTGGCACGGTTACTTCGAATCTTGCGCTGGAGGCCTCCAGCCTCTCCGAAATATACGCTCTGGCAGATCCGGCCGTTGATCAGGACTTCGCCAAGACCGTTGCGGATGCTTCGCTCGTCGCACCTGCTCGCGAGTAATTGCAGCGCCCTCCCGGACGTACTATTTAGCCACTAAGAAAGTGGCTGGGGAAATCGCATGTCTTTGAACCATATCCGTCCGTGGCGAAACATCGAGCGGCGGAAGTCGCGCCAGATCATGGTTGGCTCGGTTCCTGTGGGCGGTGACGCACCGATCACGGTGCAAACGATGACAAACACCCTGACCACAGATGTCAAAGGCACTCTGGATCAGGTGATCCGCTCAGCCGAGGCAGGGGCGGATATCGTGCGTGTCTCTGTGCCGGACGAAGCATCCGCGAAAGCGCTCAAAGAGATCGTTCGCGAAAGCCCTGTGCCGATCGTGGCTGATATCCACTTCCATTACCGCCGTGGGATCGAAGCCGCCGAAGCGGGCGCGGCCTGCTTGAGGATCAATCCGGGCAATATCGGGGATGAGAAGCGCGTGCGCGAGGTGATCAAGGCCGCGCGGGACAATAACTGCTCGATCCGGATCGGGGTGAATGCTGGCTCGTTGGAAAAGCATTTGCTTGAAAAGTATGGCGAGCCCACGCCGGACGCGATGGTGGAAAGCGGCCTCGATCATATCAAGATCCTTCAGGACAACGACTTTCACGAATTCAAGATATCCTGCAAAGCCTCTGACGTGTTCATGGCCGCTGCGGCCTACCAGATGTTGGCGGACGCCACCGATGCCCCCATCCATCTCGGGATTACAGAAGCGGGCGGCCTGATGTCGGGCACAATCAAATCCGCGATTGGCCTCGGCAACCTCCTGTGGATGGGCATCGGTGATACGATCCGCGTCTCTCTTTCGGCGGATCCGGTCGAAGAAGTGAAAGTTGGCTACGAGATTCTGAAGTCCCTCGGGTTGCGCCATCGCGGCGTCAATATCATCTCCTGCCCGTCCTGTGCCCGTCAGGGCTTCGACGTGATTAAGACTGTGGAGGCCCTCGAAACGCGGCTCCAGCACATAAGGACCCCGATGAGTCTCTCCATCATTGGCTGCGTTGTGAACGGGCCCGGCGAAGCGCTGATGACCGATGTCGGCTTCACGGGCGGCGGTAACGGGGCAGGGATGGTCTATCTCGCGGGCAAGCAAAGCCACAAGCTCGGCAATGAGCAGATGATCGAGCACATCGTCGAGCAGGTCGAGCGCAAGGCCGCCGAGCTGGAGGCCTTGGCCAAAGCCGAGGCGTGATCAGGTTCCGCAGAATGTGCGTTGTACTGCGTTTTCCGGCGTTGCAGGCACCCGCGCCCATGCGAATTCGGGCCGTGGGTCAAACGGCATCGTTACCGCTTCCAGCAGTCTGTTGAAAACCGAATAATCGCCGCGAGCGCCCGCTTGCAAAGCTTCTTCAACCAAGTGGTTGCGGGGGATTTGCTGCGGGTTGGCCTGCTGCATGATCGATCGCGGGTCAGGCTCGTTGGCGATGCGGGCCTTCCACCGCTCGGCCCAAGCGTCAAACGCTGCTGGGTCGAGGAATTGGTCGCGTGCTGCCTCATCCGTAGCCAATGCACGGAACGTATTGGTGAAATCGGCTTGACCTTCTTGCATGAGCGACAAGAGATCGTCGATCATTGGAAGGTCCGTGGAGTTGGGGCTAGAGAGACCGATCTTGCGGCCAAAAGCGTGCAACCGTGCCTTTTCGATGATCCCAGAGAAGTCATCGATGGATTGCTGCCAAGTCTTCAAAACCGCATCGGGCGAAGGTTCCAGAAGCAAAAGCGCGGAGGCCAATTGCGCGAGGTTCCAAACGATGATCCGCGCTTGGTTCGAATAGGCGTAGCGTCCGAACTGGTCGATGGAGGAATAGACTGTATCTCTATGAAAAGTCTCTATAAAGGCGGCAGGGCCATAGTCAATCGTTTCGCCGGAAAGGCTGGTGTTGTCAGTATTCATGACACCGTGAATAAAGCCGAGCCCCATCCAGCTTGCGACGAGTTTGGCTTGCCGCAGCATCACAGCTTGCAGCATTTCAAAAGGCGTTTCGCAGTCGGGATAGTGGCGGGTTCTGACATGCTCGAAGAGGGCGCGAACACCGTCGATATCGCCCCGTGATGCGAAAAACTCAAAGGTGCCAACACGGATGTGAGACGCGGCAACGCGAACCAGAACGGCACCCGGAAGAGCGGTTTCGCGATAGATGTGATCCCCGGTCGAGAACGCCGCCAGAGCGCGGGTGCTGGGAATTCCAACAGCGTGCATGAACTCGCTCAGAAGGTACTCTCGCAGCACTGGGCCAATCCCGGCTCGGCCATCCCCGTTCCGCGAATAGGGGGTGCGCCCCGATCCCTTGAGTTGGATATCGAAACGCTTGCCGTCTGGTGCCAGCACTTCGCCCAGCAGAAGAGCGCGTCCATCGCCGAGTTGCGGAGAGAAACCGCCGAACTGATGGCCGGCGTAGACTTGGGCGAGAGGGTCGAAGCCTTCAGGGATCGTTCCGGTCTTGAGAAGGTCCGTTAGCAGATCGGAGGCCGTGCTTTCAAGTCCGAGCTCGCTCGCGAGGCCTTCATTGAAAGCAACGGGCTTAGCTGCCGGAAAGCGCATGGGCGAAAGGCGTGTAAAGAGCCTTTCGGGCAGGCGCGCATAGCTATTGTCGATCGTTGCCCAGGCCATATTGCGCCTCCACGATTAATCAGAGCTTACGGACGAAAAGCTGCCCGCCATCCTGCGACCGGAACCCGGTTCTGTTAAAAAGAGTGGTCGCCTCAGCAGGAACATAGGCCGAGAGATGCGAGACGCCAGAGCCCGCCAAGGCTGTGCCGAGCCCTAGGAGCACGTCGCTCGCCATACCGCGCCCGCGCACGCCTGTGCGGATCCAGAGTTGTTCGATGTGCCCCACCAATCCGCCCGCTTCGGGCGACCAGCCAAACGAGAGACACGCGAAGCCCACGGGGCTAACGCGCGGGCCAAGGAGCCAGACCGCGCCATGGGGCGTGCCTTCGCAGAGCGGGCGATAGGCCGCATCGAGCTTTTCAGAGGTCCGGCTGCGGCCCGCTTCGGTATCGGCTTGAGCGGCAAGCGCGATCAGGCGCGGCGCGTCGTCGGAAGTGCAAAGGTGAAGGGCGGTCAATATCTGGCCAATCGTTCGGTGAGGAGGGCAAAGAAACCGTCTGCATCGATGTCCCCCAAAAACATTGCGTTCGGGGTTCTTTCGGTTACGCGCCACCAGTCGGCGACGGTCATGCCAAGGGTGAGTTCGGAGGCGGTTTCGATTTCGACATTTATGAACCGACCCGTGAACAGGGTGGGTTCGAGCAGGTAGGCGATCACGCATGGGTCATGCAGAGGTGCGCCTTCACTGCCGTATTTCTCCTTGTCGAAACGTTCAAAAAAGTCTGTCATCTCGGCGACGGCGATAGCAACGGCTGATCCAAGTGCCCGGAATTTGTCGTTCCGCTCCTTGGTGACAAGGGCTTTGTGGGTGACATCGAGCGGGACCACCGTGATCGGAACCCCTGAGGAAAAGACGATCTTGGCCGCTTCCGGATCGACGTAAATGTTGAACTCTGCCGCAGGCGTGATGTTGCCTACTTCGAAATAGGCCCCGCCCATCAGAACGATTTCCGCGATCTTCGGGAGGATGTCAGGCGCGCGTTCGATGGCAGTTGCGATATTCGTCAGTGGGCCGAGGGGGCAGAGGGTTACGGACCCTGCGGGTTCTGACCGGAGCGTGTCGATGAGGAAATCGACGGCATTTTGCGGCTGCAACTGCATGGTCGGTTCGGGCAGGGTAGGGCCATCAAGCCCTGTTTTCCCATGCACGTGTTCTGCCGTCACAAGATGGCGTTTAAGCGGTGTGTCGCATCCGGCTAAAACCTTGATATCGCGCCGGTTTGCAAGTTCGCAAATCTTGAGCGCGTTCACCGAGGTGAGCCGCAAAGGCACGTTTCCGGCAACGCAGGTGATGCCCAGAACGTCGAGTTCCTCGCCGCTCGCGAGTGCTAGAAGTATGGCGACGGCATCGTCCTGACCCGGGTCAGTGTCGATGATGATTTTGCGCTTTTGCATGAGATTCCCCGTTTGGGGGACGGTGCACTTTTGGCACATCGCTGTCCAGAAGCTCCGGCGTGTTTCGAAACGAGCTTGGCGTTCTGGGCAGGATCATGCCGGACCCTGAGGCCCGGCATGGAGTTTTGTTATTGATCAGCCGTCGAAGTTGACGGTCTCGATCAGGCGCAAGGCTTCGGGGCGCAAGCGCGCGAGATCCATCAGGTTGACGGTGTCCGCCGTGAAGCTGCCCCAGCCTTTAACCAAAGCGTCAGGCTCTGTGCCGGGAGCGATCGGGTATTCGGCGTTGGCCTCGGCATAGATTGCCTGCGCAGCCGGCGAAGAGAGCAACTCCATCATTTTCAAAGCGTTTTCTTTGTTCGGTGCGGCTTTGGTCATGGCGATTCCAGAGATATTCACATGCGTGCCGCCGTCAGCGAAGGTCGGGAACTCGATGCGCACGGAGTCTGCCCAAGCCTGCTGCTCGGGATCCTTCAGCATCTGCGCCATGTAATAAGTGTTGCCCAGCGAGATATCACATTCACCGGCCCAGATGGATTTTACCTGGCTACGGTCATTGCCTTCGGGCTTTTTGGCGAGGTTCGCTTTTACGCCTTCCAGCCACTCTTTGGTTTTCTCTTCGCCGAGGTGGTGCAGCACTGCGGCGACGAGCCCGACGTTATAGGCATGCGTGCCGGGGCGGGTGCAGATGCGGCCTTTCCATTTGGGATCGGCCAGATCCTCGTAAGTGGTGATTTCGCCAGGGGCCACGCGATCTTTCGAGGCGTAGACGATACGGGCACGGGTTGTGAGGCCCCACCAGTGGTTTGCCGGATCATGGTAGATTTCCGGAACGTTCGCCTTGAGTACATCGCTTTCTACGGGCTGGGTAACGCCTGCATCAACGATTTCCGCGAGGCGCGCGACATCTACTGTGAGGACCAGATCGGCGGGGGAACGATCGCCCTCGGCGACCAGACGCTCGACCATGCCTTTTTCGAGGAAGGCGACGTTCACTTTGATGCCTGTTTCGGCGGTGAACGCGTCGACCAGCGGCTGGATCAGCTCCGGCTGGCGGTAGGAGTAGACATTGACCTCTTCGGCCAGTGCGGCTGCAGTGGACGAGAGAAGAACTGCGGTGGAAAGCAGGAACGAGCGCATGATGCCTCCGGTTGGAAATTTGCGCCTTAATTCCCGACAAAACTACTCAAGTCAATACCTGATTGAAAAAATCAGAATTAAGCCTGACGCTTTTCAACCCGTTTCGCTTCGTTCCAAAGGGCGTCCATTTCTTCGAGATTTGACTTCTCCGGAGAGGAGCCACGGGCCGCAAGGGACTGTTCGATATAGGAAAAGCGGCGCTCGAACTTGGCATTGGTCCGCCGGAGGGCCGCTTCTGGATCGATATCCCAATGGCGGGCGAGGTTGGCGATCACGAAAAGGAGATCGCCGAACTCTTCTTCGACATCCATTGATGTTCCTGTAGCGCGGGCTTCGCGAATTTCGCCGACTTCTTCGAGCAACTTGTCAATGACATGCCCATCATCGGGCCAATCGAAGCCGACACGGGCGGCGCGTTTCTGGAGTTTGACCGCGCGGAGGAGCGCGGGGAGCCCGAGGGCGACACCTTCCAGCACGCCTTTTTGCGCTTTCCGTTTGCGCTCCTCGGCCTTGATCCTCTCCCAGTCGATGGTTTGTTGATCGGCGGACTTATCGCGACTTTCCGAACCGAAGACGTGCGGATGGCGTTCGATCATCTTGTCGGCCATACCGTTGGCCACATCGTTGAACGAAAAATAGCCGGCCTCTTGGGCCATCTGGGCGTGGAAAACCGACTGGAACAACAAGTCGCCCAACTCGCCTTTCAACTCGCCCCATTCGCCGCGCTCGATTGCATCGGCCACTTCATAGGCTTCTTCGATGGTGTAGGGGGCGATGGTGGCAAAGGTTTGCTCGATATCCCAAGGGCAGCCGGTTTGCGGATCGCGCAGCGCCTGCATGATCTGGAGGAGGCGATTGATTCCAGAGGTTTCCTCTGCGGAAGGGATCGGGTCGGGCATTGCGGTTGTCCGTGCATTCGTGTTGTTTGGCAAAGCCTGACCTAGCGCCCTCAAGGAGTCCAGACATGCCCGTTATCAATCGTATCGCCGGATATACCGAAGAGATGGCAACGTGGCGCCAGCATTTGCATGCCCATCCCGAGTTGGCTTTCGCTTGCCACCAGACGGCCGATTTCGTGGCCGAGCGCTTGGCGGAGTTCGGAGTGGATGAGGTGCATCGGGGTTTTGCGCAATCGGGTTTGGTCGCTCTTGTGCATGGCAAAGGTAAAGGGCCCGTTATCGGCTTGCGCGCTGATATGGATGCATTGCCGATCCACGAGGAAACCGGGCTGGATTACGCGTCGAAAGTGGCTGGTGTGATGCATGCCTGCGGCCATGATGGCCATACCACGATGCTTCTGGGGGCAGCCAAATACCTTTGTGAGACGCGGAACTTCTCGGGCACGGTCGCGCTGATTTTCCAACCTGCAGAGGAAGACGGGGGTGGCGCGGGAGTGATGGTGGAAGAGGGCGTTCTGGACCGCTTCAAGATTGACGAGGTCTATGCGCTGCACAATGCGCCGGGGGTGCCGGAGGGGCAGTTCTATACCAACCCAGGCCCGATCATGGCGGCCGTCGATACGTTTCACATCCATGTCAAAGGTCGCGGTGGCCACGGGGCAATGCCGCATGAAACCGCCGATCCGGTGATAGCGGCCTGCGGTATCGTGCAGGCGATCCAGACCATCGTCAGCCGCAACCACTATGCGCTCGATGATCTGGTGGTCTCGGTCACACAGATCCATACCGGTTCGGCAGAAAACATCGTGCCGGAGACAGCCTATATCAACGGCACCGTGCGAACCTTCGACAAGGCGGTGCAGGCGATGGTGCAGCGGCGTATGGCCGAGATCGTGGAAGGTGTTGCCAAAGGTTACGGCGTGACCGCGGAGTTGACTTATGACGTTTGGTATCCGGCCACAGTGAATAGCGTGCGGGAGACCGAGTTTGCGGCCGAAGTGGCTCGCGATGTTGTGGGAGAGGCCATGGTCGAGCCGGAAGCGGGGCGTGAAATGGGGGCGGAGGATTTCGCCTATTTCCTCGAAGCGCGCCCCGGTGCCTACTTGTTCCTCGGGCAGGGTGAGGGGGCGAGGCTCCACCACGCCAAATACAATTTCAACGATTCCGTTGCTCCGATCGGCGCGTCTTTCTTCGCGCGGCTCGTCGAGCGCAAACTGCCACTGGAGGGGTGAACCATGGCTTTGGAAGATGCAAAAACGCAGGTCGATCAGGCTTTCACGCGGAGTGAATTGCGTGGCCTTTCCTTTGAGAATGCCTTTGGCGGGGCCGTGAGTTTCCTGCGGCGGAAATATACGAAGGACCTCGCAGGTGCGCAGATTGCGGTAACCGGCGTTCCCTTCGATCAGGCTGTTACCCATCGCACTGGCCCGCGTTTCGGGCCTCGCGCTATTCGGGAGGCCTCCTGCCTGCAGCCCTACGATCCGCCCTACGGCTGGGGCTTCGATCCGCTGGGCGAGTTTGCCGTGGTGGACTACGGCGATCTGGCGTTCGACTATGCGAAGATCTCGGATTTTCCCGCAGCCCTCGAAGCCCACGCGGCGGGCATTCTGGCGAGCGATACCGCTATGATCACGCTTGGAGGTGACCACTTCATCACCCTGCCGATCCTGCGCGCCCATGCGGCGAAATACGGGCCCCTTTCGTTCATCCAGTTCGATGCCCATTCGGACCTCTGGCAGGACGATGACATGAGCCGGATCGACCACGGCACCTTTATGTACAAGGCTGTAAAACTGGGCCTCGTCGATCCGAAAACCTCGGTGCAGATCGGTATCCGGACGGAATGCTCGGACTATCTGGGCGTGAACGTGATCGATGCGCGGGAAGTGCATGAGACGGGGGCGGCGGCTGTGGCCAAGAAGTTGAAAGGGATCGTTGGCGAACGGCCGACCTACCTGACCTTCGACATCGACTGCCTCGATCCGGCCTATGCACCCGGCACCGGAACGCCGGTTTGGGGCGGGCTTTCGAGTTCGCAGGCGGCCATCATTCTGCGCGATATCGCGGGCATCAATCTGGTGGGTGGCGATGTGGTGGAAGTGTCGCCGCCCTTCGACCACGGCAATATCACGGCTGTGGCGGGCGCTCATGTGGCGATGGAGCTGATCGCACTTTGGGGTTGGACGCGGCGGGGGTGAGCATGGCCAAGGTGGCGTATTTCCTAATTTTCGCTCTGGTTGCCTTCGGCCTATATGTGCGGTTGGCGCCTTCTTCTGTGGCGCGCTGGCATGTTCCCATTGAGGGGGGCGATGCAGCGTTCGCGGGTGGCCTACGCAAGGTGTTGCCGGGTCAAGGCGGGCAGTTGCCGACTTTGGTGGCGATCATCGAAAAAGAACCACGCACGCGGCTGCTTGCCGGATCTTTGGCGGAAGGGCGGCTGACCTTCGTCACCCGCTCGCGCCTTTGGGGGTTTCCTGATTACGCCACTTTGGAAGCGCGCGGAGAGGACCTCGTGATCTACTCGCGCCTGCGGTTCGGCCGCTCGGATCTGGGCGTAAACTCAGCCCGGGTGGCGCGCTGGATCGCTGGGCTTTGAGATCGCGGAAACCTCGCAGCTTTCCCGAACTTTCCGCCACATCGGCACGTTCAGGGACATCTGGCATTGGGCGATAAAGCTTTTGCCATCCACAGTGAGGCAGATGGACTCGCCAAGTTCGACGCGATTTCGCTGTTTGTCTGTGCAGTAACAATCCGGCGCTTTGGGCGCAGCATGGGGCGGCTTTTGCGGCGCATCTTCCGCAAAGGCGGGCAGGGGCAGAAGGCAGAGGACCAAATACCGCATTAGGCGAGAATACCATAAGCTTGCCCCTTGACCAATCCTCTGCCTTCGGGAATGCCAAGGCCATGATACCGGAAGACAGATTACGCCAGATCGAACAACGCTATGAATTCCTTGAAGCCAAGATGGCGGCAGGGGGCGGTGATGTTGTGGCGCTCGGGCGGGAATATACCGAGCTTGGCCCCGTGATCCGACAGATTACGGCGTGGCGGGCTTTGCGTGACCAGATGCAGGAAGCGCAATCGCTTCTGGCCGATCCCGAATTCCGCGACTTGGCGGAAGTGGAACTGGGCGAGTTGAAAAGCAAACTCCCCGATGCCGAACAGGCGTTGCGCGTTGCGCTCTTGCCGAAAGATGCGCGGGATGCGCGGCCTGCCATCCTCGAAATTCGCCCCGGTACAGGAGGCGAGGAAGCCGCGCTTTTTGCAGGTGATCTGCTGCGGATGTATCAGCGCTTTGCGGAAAAGAGCGGCTGGTCTTTCCAACTTTTGGAGCTTCAGAACACCGATCTGGGCGGCATCAAGGAAGCCGTTGCGCGGATCGCGGGTGAGGGCGTATTCGCGCGGCTCAAGTTCGAATCCGGTGTGCACCGCGTGCAGCGGGTTCCGGTGACTGAAGCCGGTGGGCGTATCCATACCTCGGCGGCCACCGTGGCGGTTCTGCCCGAGGCCGAAGAGGTGGACGTGCATATCCCGGCGGAAGACATCCGTATCGACACGATGCGGTCTTCGGGCGCGGGCGGCCAACACGTCAACACCACGGATTCGGCGGTGCGCATCACGCACTTGCCCACGGGCATCATCGTGACCTCTTCGGAAAAGAGCCAGCACCAGAACCGCGCCAATGCCATGGCGGTTTTGCGCGCGCGGCTTTTCGAACTGGAAGAGGCGCGCGCTGCCTCGGAACGTGCGGCGGACAGGCGGGCGCAGGTCGGTTCGGGTGACCGTTCGGAACGCATCCGCACTTATAACTTCCCGCAAGGTCGCCTCACCGATCACCGCATCAACCTTACGGTCTATAACCTTGACCGGATTGTCGAGGGCGAGCTTGCCGAAATCGTCGATGCTTTGGTTGCCGATCATCAAGCGGCCCTTCTGGCGGAGATGGGCGCGTGACTGTTGCTGAGGCGCTGCGGGAGGCCTTGAAACGCGCTGAGGGCGTAGAAGATGCGGCGCGCGATGTCCGGCAGTTGCTGGCGTTTCATCTGGGCATCTCGCAGGAACGGTTACTGCTTTCTGGGCCTGAAACCTTACCAAACCCTGAAACTTGGGAGCGGCTAATGGAGCGGCTGCTTCAAGGCGAGCCGGTCACCCGGATCATTGGCAAGCGGCAGTTCTGGGGGCGGGAGTTCGTGATTTCCCCGGCGGTGCTCGATCCGCGCCCCGATACGGAAACCCTGATTGATGCTGCCTTGCGCAACCCTGCGCCCGAACGGCTGATCGACCTCGGCACCGGATCGGGGTGCATCGCGATTACGCTTCTCGCCGAATGGCCGGGTGCAACGGGCATTGCCACGGATATTTCCCGCGAGGCCTTGCAGATTGCGCGCGTAAACGCCGAAGCCCAAGCCGTGGCCGATCGGCTTACGCTTCTCGCATCGGATTGGTGGGCTGGCGTCGAGGGGCAATTCGATCTGATTGTCTCGAACCCGCCCTATATTTCTGAAGCAGAAATGTCAGGTTTAAGCGCCTCGGTGCGTGACTTCGATCCCGCTGGGGCCCTCACGCCCGGGGGTGACGGATTGGCAGCCTATCGCGAGATTTGCGAAGGATTCGAAGCACATCTAGCCCTGGGCGGGCGTGTCTTCTTCGAGATTGGCTGGCAACAGGGCGCTGACGTTCTGGCTCTACTGGAAAGCCACGGATTGATCGAAACCGCGATCCTGGCTGATCTCGAAGGGCGGGATCGGGTCGTGACCGGGAAAAAACTCTGAAACCCGCGCAATTGCAGCATTTCTGCTTGTATCGCCCCGCTATGCGTGCTTAATCGCTCTCAGTCGTAGCGGAGAAACGTTTTGCGTTCCCGCCGATGAAAAGCCAAAAATCGCGGACTCGGGCAGGCTTTGGTGCGGATAGCACAGGTTCCGGGTCAAAGCTTCTAGCATTCTGGCCGGAAAAAAAGGTCACATGAGATCTTCTAAGTCACGCTCGCGGAACAAAGCGAACCGCAACAATTCGAACCAGGGCCGCAATCTTGGAAACGTCATTAATCGGGTCTTCGACAGTTCGGGGCCGGAGGGTAAGGTTCGTGGAACCCCCCAGCAGATTATTGATAAATATAACCAGCTTGCGCGGGATGCGACGCTCGGGAACGACCGCGTGGCGGCCGAGAATTTCCAGCAGCATGCCGAACATTATCTGCGGCTTCTGGCCGAAGCACATCGCGAAATGGATCGCCATCGCGAGGAACAGGAGCGCCTGAACCGTGAGCGCCAGTCCGAGCGTGAACGTGAACGCGCGGCCCGTCAGGATCGGGATGGCAATGGCCATCCGCAGGGCGAACGTCGTGACCGGGATCGGGATCGCAACCGTGATAACGATGCGGCCCAAAACACTATGGATCTGGCCGATGCTCCCCAGCCGGAAGTGATCGATCCGCGCGAGGAACAGGAAGAAAGCGCACTGGTGGAAACACCGGAAAACCGCCCGTCCGAGGCACCGGCAGAGGCGGCTCAGGATAAGCCGAAACCCTCTCGTCCGCGCCGCCCGCCGAAACCGAAAGCGGAGAAAACACCGGCATCTGACGCCACGCCATCAGACGCCGCTGAGTAAGACGATTAAAAATTCGCACACCCCCGGAGCCCCGCGCCCGGGGTTTTTGCATTGCAATCCCCGTGCATCCGCCGCAGGCTATTCATCCGAGCAAGGAGGCGATCATGGCATTGGGATACAAGGATCTTTTGGCACGGGCAGACGCAAAGGTGGCGTCCGTCGAACCGGAGCAGGCGGCTACCACCCACAGTGATGAGGCCTATGTTTTCGTGGATATCCGCGATCCTCGCGAGTTGGAGCGCGAGGGCATGGTGCCTAACGCGAAACACGCGCCGCGCGGGATGCTGGAGTTCTGGATCGACCCCGAAAGCCCCTATCACAAGCCGTGGCTTGCCAAAGAGAAGACCTTCGTCTTCTACTGCGCGTCCGGCTGGCGTTCGCTTCTCGCCGCGGAAATCGCACAGGAAATGGGCCTCAAAGCGATGAGCCTGCGGGGAGGGTTCTCAGGTTGGAAAGCCGCGGGCCACGCTGTGCAGGAGCGCAAACCCAATCACTGAGCGACGATCCTTGCGAGGGCACAGAACCGCTCCAGATCGACGGTCTCGGCGCGATCCGTAGGCTTGATATCCGCCGCGATCAGCTTGTCTTCAAGATCCGGCGTCAGCCCTTTCAAAGCTGCGCGCAGCATCTTCCGGCGCTGGTTGAAAGCCATCGCAACGACCCGTTCCAGCACCTTGGCATCCGCCGGAAAACGCGGTGTTTCCAAGGCCTTGAGATGCACAACTGCACTATGGACCTTGGGCGGCGGCGAGAAGGCTTCGGGTGGCAAAGTCAGGACAATGCGGGCGTCAGTACGCCACTGGGCCAGAAGCGCCAAACGTCCGTAGGCCTTGTCGCCTGCCTTCGCCACGATGCGTTCGGCGACTTCTTTCTGGAACATCAGCGTCAGGCTCTCCCAGGCTGGCGGCCATTCCCGAGGCGTTAACCACCGCACCAGGAGCTCTGTGCCCACGTTATAGGGCAGGTTCGCCACGATCTTGATCGGCGGCACGAGATGCGCCAGAGGGTCAACCTCCAGAGCATCGGCGTTGAGCACCGAAAGCCGCCCCGGATAGGCTTCAGAAATCTCTTCCAAAGCTGGCAAGCACCGAGAATCCTTTTCAATTGCAAGGACTTGGCGCGCCCCTTCGGCCAACAATCCGCGCGTCAAACCGCCCGGTCCTGGCCCGACTTCCAGCACATCCGTCCCCGTCAGATCACCTGCTGCACGCGCGATGCGGGCGGTCAGATTGAGGTCGAGCAAGAAGTTCTGCCCAAGAGCTTTCTTGGCCGCGATGCCATGGCGGGCGATCACGTCTTTGAGGGGCGGGAGGGAATCGATACGGCTCATGGCTCTTGATGGCAGGGGAACGGGGCAAGGAGCAAGCGCTCGTTAACAGAAGGCAGAAATGGCGTTTCCGAAGCGTATGGATTGCGTATGGCAAGCGTATGGCTTGCGTACTGACGCTTCGCTGTTAACCCGCGCCCATATTTCGCTTTTAAAAATATCCTGGGGGGAGCCGAAGGCGGGGGGCAGAGCCCCCCTCTGCCTCACCCGTTGCCCCCACGCGCGGCGGCCATTTGGGCGGCCATCCGGAGCGCGTTCAGTGTCGAGGTTTCATCGGCGATACCTTTGCCCGCGATATCGAAGGCCGTGCCATGGTCGGGCGAGGTGCGGATGAACGGAAGCCCCAGCGTCACGTTCACGCCGCCTGCGAAGTCGATGGTCTTGATCGGGATCAGCGCCTGATCGTGATACATGCAGATCGCGGTGTCGTAGCGGGCGCGGGCGGCGGCGTGGAACATCGTGTCGGCGGGCAGGGGGCCGAACACATCAAAGCCCCGCGCGCGGTAATCCGCGACGAGCGGCGCGATGAAATCGAGCTCTTCGCGCCCCATCGCGCCGCCTTCGCCCGCGTGTGGGTTTAGGCCGGCGATTGCGATTCGCGGTGCGTCGAGGCCGAAATCGCGCTGGAGGGCGGCGTGGGTGATGTCGATGGTGGCGCGCAGCAACTCGGGCGTCAGGGCTTTGGGCACGTCAGCAAGGGCGATATGGATCGTGGCTGGCACGGCGCGCAACTCGTCACAGGCGAGCATCATTACCACGTCCGTCTGGCCCGCGAGATGCGCGAGGTATTCGGTATGGCCGGGGAAGGCTAAGCCTGCGCCGTCTTTCAGCGCCTTCTTGTGAATGGGAAGCGTGCAGACTGCGCTGGCCGCACCGGAAGTCGTGAGTTCGACCGCGCGGGCGATCACATCAATCACCCCTTGCGCATGGGCGGTTTGCGCAACACCCGGAACGCGGGGGCCGTCGAAGTGGTGGGGCAGAACGGGAAGGCCTTGGGCCAGCGCCGCTCCGGCCTCGGTGGGGTCATTGATCACAACGAAGGGCGTGCCTTCGGGCAGGTGCAGCGGATCACCGATCAGGAAAAACGCAGGTGCCTCTGCGCGGCGTGCCCAGAGTTTGGCCGCGATTTCCAGCCCGACGCCTGCCGGTTCGCCACAGGTCAGGGCAATCGGTGCGAGGGTCATTTTTCGATGATGCGGGCGTCGGCCTTCAGCTCTTCGAGATAGCCGTTGGCGTAGCGCTCAAGGCGGCTGTTCTGGAGCTGCGCCATGACATCTTCGCGCACCACGTCGGCCGCGATGGCAGGAGTGCGGGTGCAGAGCATGACCATCATCAGCGCATCGTAACGGGTGAGCGCCGTGGAAACCTCATGGCGGTCGAGTTTGGCCAGTTCGAGCGCGATATCGGCGGGAATTTCGGCGGGCTTTTTCGAGACCCGCTCCAGAAGTTCGGCAGGTTTGCCTTTGGCTACGCCATAAAGATCGTCGCAGGTGTCGATATCGGCTTTGATCTTGGCGGCTTCGGCCTGAGCGGCACCGGAGTGCGCGCCCGGGATCAGGTAGGTGGCGTATTCGATGGCAGCATAGTCCGGATCGCTGCTGCCCGATTCCTCGATGG
Source organism: Paracoccaceae bacterium (assembly GCA_023260655.1). Classification (GTDB taxonomy): domain Bacteria; phylum Pseudomonadota; class Alphaproteobacteria; order Rhodobacterales; family Rhodobacteraceae; genus UBA9554. The sequence continues at coordinate 14,728 of JALQUU010000025.1, forward strand.
CGCGGAGCTGGAACACGGCCACGGCATTCGGCAGCGGAACCGGATCGGTCACTTGCCCGGGTGCGAGTGCCAGAATCGCGGGGCGGAGCGCGGGGGGCAGGTTCGAGATCGGCATCCAGTTGATCTTGCCGCCAGTGCCACTGGTGGGCGCGGCGGAATATTGGCGTGCAGCGCGGGCGAAGGCTTCGAGCGAGGTGATCTGCGACAGCTCAGTGGCTTGTTCCTGAACGGCAGCCGCATTTTCAGGTGTGGCCGGAATGATGATTTCGGACAAGAGCACGCGCACGGCCGAGCCGCTGCCTGCGGCTTGGATCGCGCGATCCACGTCACGTTCCGAGACTTGCACCTTGCGCGCAAAACGGGCCTGCACGACGCTGCGCCATGCGATGCCTGTTTGCACGAAAGACACAAAGCTCTCTTTCGAGACCCCGCCGCTGCTGATGGCTTGCAGAAAGTCCTCGGTGTCGAGGTTCACGCGGCCGGCGAATTCGGCCATGCCGGCTTCGATCTCGTCTTGCTTGGGCATAAGGCCGAGGGTTTGGGCCGCTTCGAGCTTGAGGCGCTCTTCCACGAGTTGCTTGCGCGCGCGTTCGACCGGGTCATCCGGGGCGCGGAGAAAGGCGAGGAGTTTTGCGCGCTGGTCGATCTCGTAATTGGTCACAACCTTATCGTTGACGATATAGGCGGGCGAGAAGAGCCCCTGTGCCGATGTCAGGCCGGGTGAGAGCACCAGCGAGGAAGCCAGAGCGAAGAAAAAGGTCCGCAATGTGGGGCGCATGGGTCGTCTCCCGTCAGTTGTGGCAGGTTTTGGTATAACTGGTATCGCGTGTCTTTGCACTGAACCCGCCTAGAGACACGGTAAAGCCGAAATCGGTCGAGGGTGCAACGATCGTTGATGAGGTGAAGCGGCGTGAAGCGGTGAGATTGACCTCGACGCACTCGTTTTTGAACTGGAGGCCGAGGCCGGCTTCGGCGGTCTGGTCGGAGGCGACATCGTAGCGCCAGTTGGTTTTAGCGCGCCAATGTCTGCCCATGCGCCAGTGGCCGTCGAGGGTCCATTCGGAAATGTCGGCTGCGCGGGCTTCGGTGGCGTCTTGGCCGAGCCAGACATAGGAGGCGTAGAGGCCGTAGCGGGGGCGGTCGAACGCGGTGCGGGCTTCGGCTTTGGAGCCACCTGTGCGGCCTGCGTCGATCAATGTGCGGAGGGTGAAGTCGAGGCCCTTGGCGTGGCGGAACTGGGCGGCGAGGAGCACGTCCGAGGAGAGGCCTGCGAGACCGGATGAGCGGGAAAAATCGGGGTGTGCCACATCGTGGAACACTTGGCCGAGGCTTAAGGACGAGCGCCAGCCATCGCTGCCCTGACGGGTCCAGTTGAGGCCATAGGCGAGGCTTTGGCCACGGTCGCGGCGGTCGGCGGCGGGGAAGCGGGAGAGCGACAGGAGGTTGCCCTCGTCGAACTCGACGCGGGTGCTTTCCTCGTTCGGGTGGCGCGATACCGAGCCGCCGACCCAGCCCAGCATCACCGCAGGTTCGATGATATGGGTGGCTTGGGCAGTCTGGCGCATCCACGGCCAGCGGAGCGTGAGGCTGCCATAGGGCGTGGCCTCGGCTTCGTGGTTGGGGGAGGTGGTATCTTGGTTGACCCAGAAGCTGTCTACGGAGACGCCAAGTGTGGTTTGGGCCTGTAGGCCGGGGCCGAAGGTCCAGCCGCGGAGCCATTCGGCGCCAGCGTTCATGCGGGACAGGTCGCGGCCCGTGATGTCGGTGTTGGAATAGCGGTAATGGGAATGCGCCTCGGCAGTGACACGGATTTCGCCACCGATCCCGGCGGGGAAGAGGCGCTGTTCGTGGATGCCGTCACCGACGATGGAGGGGATGGTGGAGTTGAGTTCGGTGTCGCGGAGCGTCTGGTAGCCGATGATGGAGGCGCGGGAATAGCTGTTGCGCTTCACGCGGGTGAAGGCCAGTTCGCTGTCGAGGCGGTCTTTGTCGGTATAGCTGTATTCGACGGCATAGGCTTTGTCGGACACGGCTTCGATATCGAAGGTGAGTTTCCAGTCATTCGCGAGATCGAAGCGGCCGTTGCCTTCGAACCAGATGCGGCCAGCACCGTGGCGGAGATCGTCGTCGCTTAAAGCGCCGTTGAAGAGAATGTCGCCTGCGGTGAAAGCCTGACGGTAGCGCCATTCGAGGGTGCGCGTATGCGGCGAGAGATAAGGCGTGAGCGTCAGATCCTTGTGATCACCGATGCGCAGGAAATAGGGCACCTTGAGCCCGAGCCCGAGATCGGAGTTCTGCCGCAGTTGCGGGATCAGGAAGCCGGAAGCGCGCGCCAGCGTCGGATCGGGCAGGCGGAGGCGCGGGAGCCAGAACACGGGCACGTCGAGGATTTGGAGCGTGGCGCTGTCGAAATAAAGCTGCTGTTCGGCTTGATCGTGGATCACGCGCTTGGCGCGGATTTGCCAGAGCGGCGGGGTATCCGCGCCGCAGACACGGCAGGAGGTGGCTGCGACCTGATAAAGCTGGGTGTAGCGCCCGCCGATACGGTCGATGCTTTGGGCCGCGAGTTGCGTTTGCCGATCGAAGATCATACGCGCGCCGATGAGGAGCCCATCCCGCAAATCGGCGCTGAGTTCGCCTGCATCGGCCAGAACGATAACATCCTCGCCCTCGGTCAGCGTGATCGGGCCTTCGAGCGTGAGCGTGTCTTTCTCGCGATCATAGATGACGCGCGCGGCCTTGAGGCGGCGTTCGCCTTGCAGGGCTTCGACATTGCCTGTGGCGACAAGGCGCGTTTTGCCTTCGATCTTGAGGGCATCAGAGATGAGGATAGCGGGCGCCTCCGCGCCAGTTTGTGAAACGGCACCGAAGGGCAAAAGCGAAACAAGGGCAGTGGCAAGAAGGAGGCGGTGCATTATCCGTCCTCCATATGCAGAAGCAGGCCAAGCGCAAGCAGGATTGACGCGATGGGCGGTGTCCATGCGGCCAAGAGCACGGGAATTTGCCCGTTCTCGCCGAGGATCTGGCTGAAGTTGCGGATATAATAGAGCGTGAAGCCCAAGAGGACGGCAGCGAGAACCGCGATGCCTGTGCGCCCGAAACGGGCGTGGCGCATGGTGAAGGCCGAGGAGATCAGCACCATCGCAGTGAGGAAGAGGGGCCGCGCGAGTTCCATGTAGAACCAGACGATATGGCGGCGGGCGGAGAAGCCTGCGGTTTCCAACTGCGCGATATAGGCAGGCAAATCCCAGATCGAGATGGTGGAGGGCGCACCGAAGCTGTCGCGGATGCGGTCTTCGGTGAGGGACGAGGCCACTTGCACCTTGGAAAGCTTTTCGGCGGCGGCTTCGGGGTTCACGCCGTCTTCGAAGGTCCAGATCTTGGCGGCGTCGATTTCCCATGCGCCTTTGACCAGGGTGGCGCGGCTGCCTTCGATGCGGCGCAGTGGCCCGCCTTCGGTGGCGTAGGACATGAAGGTGACGTTTTCGAGCCGTGTGCCATCGGCATTCGAACGTTCCGCGCGGATCACGGTCTGGCCTTCGGTATCGCCTTGGCGGAGCCAGAGCCCTTCACCAGACAGCGAGAGCACGTCGGCACCGCCGGATTCGTAACGCGCGTAGAGTTTTTCGTAGCGCTTGGAGGTGGCGGCCACGAGCGGGTTGAACACGGCGACGCCGAGGATGCCGATCAGGAGCGAGACCGCGACAGGGGCCATGAGCGTGCGGAGGCCCGAGCGCCCGACAGCGCGCGCCACGACGAGTTCGGAAGACCGCGCGAGGCCCAGGAAAAGCGCGACGGTGGAGAGGATCATCACCAAGGGCAGCACGTTGTAGATGCCTTGGGGGGCATTGAGAAGCGTGAGGCCGAGAACTTCGGTGAAAGACGTGTCGGCCGAAAAGCGCCGGACCTGTTCCACCAGATCGATCAGCGCCATGAGAATGAAGAAGACCGTGAAGAGGCCTGCGAAGATCACAGCGAAGCGGCGGGCGAAATAGAGATGGAGCGTCATGCCGGTGCTCCTTTCGGGGCGCGCGGCATTCGGCGGTTGCGGCCGGAATAGGCGAGAAGGCCAGCGGAGATCGCGAAACCGAGCGCCACGGGGGCATAGACCAGCGGCCAGAGATCGGCATTGGCGCGGACGGGATCGCTTGCGAGGCCTTCGACGAATTTGATGAGGACAAGAAGCAAAAGAGCACCCACAATCTGCTTCCAGACCCCGAAGCGCGAGAAACCACCGACGAGAAGCGTGGAGAAGCCGATGAGAGCGGCGACGATGCAAAGGAGCGGTTGCGAGAACCGCATATGGGCTTCCTCTAAGATGCGCCCGCGCGAGGTGGAGGCTTCCAGCGCGGCGGCTTCGGGATTGGTCAGGAGTTCAAACGTCGAGATCGTGCGTTGCGTGCGCCCGACGGCATCGGGGGCTTTGATGAGGCGGCCGATATCGTAGGAGAAATCCTTGAAATGGGTCACGGAAAGCCGCTCGGAGGTGGTGCTGAGGGTTTGCACCATGCCTTCGAACATGACGAGGCGGGTGTTGCCTTCGACGCTCAGAAGATGGGCGCGGGCGGCGGAATAGATCACGGCACGGTCGGGCGAGCGGCGGTCGGAGAGGAAGATGTCTTCCAATTGCCCGGTTGGCGAGATTTCACGGACGTAGAAGGTTATGCCCGCAGCGGGATGCAGGAATGTGCCTTCCGTGAGGAGTTTCGAGGTGACGTTCTGCGCGATTTCGGCTTCGCGGACGCGGAGCTGTTGCAGCGAGGCGGGCACGAGAAGATGGGTGAGGAGGCTCATCATCGCGGCAATGACGAGGCCGAAGAAGAAGACGGGCCGTGCAAGACGCCACGGCGAGAAGCCGGTGGCCTGCATCACGACAAGCTCGCTTTCGGAGGAGAGGCGGTTCGTGACGTAGACGGAGGCTGCGAAGGTGGACATCGGCAGCACGAGGCGGATCACGTTGGGCAGGGTGAGAGCGGTGAACTCGGCGAAAACGCGCGCGGATTGGCCATCGCCGACCAGTTGGTCAAAGAGGCGGACGGCCTGATTGATCCAGTAGATCGAGACGAGGACGAGCGCGAAGAATCCGAACTGGACCATGAGCTGCGCCAGAAGGTATCTGTCGAATCTGGCCAATCGTCCCCCAACATCTGCCGATCCCGTTTTGCGGGAACACTATACCAATGGTCGGGCAGGGGAAACTGCGATCTGGTCAAAGTGGCATGCGCGGGTTAGGTCTTTGGCAAGTGATTGCCTGCGGGCAGGAAATTGGAGGGGCGAGCGATGACGCGACCGGTCGAAATCAAGGTTATTGGCACGAACACGGAGGGCCTTGCGGCGCTCGAAGGCCGCGTTGCGGTGGTCGTGGGGGCCGATGGCAAGATGGATCCGGTGGCGAAAACGCTGAACCGAGCTTCTAAAGGTGCTTTGGCGCGGTTTGTCGGCTCCGAGGCTTTCGCCAAGATGAAGGCGGGGCAAGTACAGGCGCTGAGCTGGCCTGCCGGGCTTTCGGTGGATTCGCTCGATGTGGTGAAACTCGAACGCCGCCCAACGCCGGAAGAAGCGCGGAAGGCAGGCGCGGCACTGGCCAAGGCCAAGGGGCGCGCGGCGCTTCTGATCGCGGCCGGGCCGATGGCGCGGGCGGATGAGCTGGCGGCGGCGCTGGCGCTGCGGGCGTACGAATTCACCGACCACAAGAGCGAGCGCCCCGAGGGCACGCCCGGTGCGGTGACGCTGATGGTGACGAAACCGGAAGTGGTTTCTGAGGCGCTGGCGCCGCGGATGGCTGTGGTGGACGGCGTGTTCTGGACCCGCGATCTTGTCTCGGAACCGGCAAACGTGTTGACGACGACGAGTTTTGCCGAACGCCTGAAAGAGCTTTCGGGCCTTGGCGTGAGTGTGGAAGTGCTGGACGAGCCGGAGTTGGAAAAGCTCGGCATGCGCGCGCTTCTGGCGGTGGGGCAGGGTTCGGCCAGCCCGTCGAAAGTGGTGGTGATGCAGTGGAACGGCGGCACCAAAGGTGAGGCCCCGCTGGCACTGATCGGCAAGGGGGTCGTGTTCGACACCGGGGGTATCTCGCTGAAGCCTGCGGTGGGCATGGAAGAAATGACCATGGATATGGGCGGCGCGGGCACGGTTGCGGGCGTGATGAAGGCATTGGCACTGCGCAAGGCCAAGGCCAATGTTGTGGCTTTGGTGGGGCTTGTGGAAAACATGCCCTCCGGCACCGCGACGCGCCCGGGTGACGTGCTGCGTTCGATGAAGGGCGATACGATCGAGGTCGTCAACACCGATGCGGAAGGGCGTTTGGTGCTCGCTGATGTGCTCTGGTACGCGCAGGAGCGGTTCGAACCGAAGGGGGTTATCGATCTGGCGACTTTGACAGGCGCGATCATCATCGCGCTTGGCCATGACAAAGCGGGGGTTTTCGCCAATGACGACGCCTTTGCGCGGCAGTTCATGAAAGCGGCCGAGCATGAGGGCGAAGGCGCGTGGCGGATGCCGTTGGGCGGCTATTACCACGACATCATCAAGAGCCGGATTGCCGATGTGAAGAACTCGGGCGGTCGCCCTGCGGGCTCGGCGACGGCGGCAGTCTTCCTTGAGCGCTTCATCAAGCCGGGAGTGCCGTGGATCCACCTCGATATCGCGGGCGTCTGCTCGACACCGGGGGAAACCACGGTGGCACCGAAAGGCGCGACGGGCTGGGGCGTGCGCGCGCTTGACCGCATGATCGCAGAGACAGAAACCGAGTAAACCATGGGTGCTGCGCTTTTCTACCACCTGACCCAAGGCCCTGTGGACCAGACCGCGCCCGCTTTGCTTACGCGGGCGCTGAAACAGGGCTGGCGGGTGGCGGTGCGGGGCACCGAGCGGCAGCGGCTTGAGTGGCTCGATGAAAAGCTGTGGTTGGGGCCGGAAGAGGAATTCCTGCCGCATGGGTTGGAAGGCGGGCCGCAGGACGTGTTGCAACCGGTGCTTCTGTGCGAGGGCCAACCCGCAAATGATCCACACTGCCTCATGTGCATTGACGGCGCCGACGCCGCCCCCGAGGAGGTGGTGCGCTACGAGCGGGTGTGGATCCTCTTTGACGGGCACGACCCCACTGCGGTGGAACGCGCGCGCGGCCAGTGGCGGGCGTTGACCGGAGCGGGCTGCGCCGCGCAATACTGGAGCGAAGAGAGCGGGCGGTGGGAGAAGAAGGCCGAGGCCTGAGAAGGGGCTTTGCCCCCTCTGCCTGCGGCATTCACCCCCAGGATATTTTGCAAAGCGAGAGCAGGGGCGATGGAGCGTAAGGACCGGATAGATGCGATCGGTGCGGTGGCTCTGGTGGGCTTTGCTTCGGTGCTCGCCTTCAATCAGGTGGTGGTGCAGCATGGGACGGGCGGGTTCCAGCCTGTGTTCATGGCAGGACTCAGGAGCCTTGGCGCGCTGATGGTGCTGGGGCTGTGGATGCGTGTTCGGGGTATTCCGGTTCGGGTGCCTCAGGGTACGTTGCGGCCGGGGCTTTTGATGGGCGGGCTTTTTGCTTTCGAGTTTCTGGCGCTTTTCTGGGCGCTCGATCATACGACCGTGGCGCGGGCCTCGATCCTTTTCTATTCGATGCCGGTGATGACGGCACTTTCGGCGCATTTCCTGTTGCCGGGAGAGCGGTTGACGCGGGTGCGGGGCTTGGGGCTTGGCTTGGCGATGCTCGGTGTGGTGATCGTGCTGGCACGACCGGGGCCGGGGGAAGCTTCTCTGGCGGGGGATCTGGCGGCTCTGGCGGGGGCGGCGGGGTGGACGGGGATTGCGCTTCTGGTGCGGATATCGCCTTTGGCAAAGGAACCTGCCGAGATGCAGTTGGGGTGGCAACTCTCTGTTTCTACGGTAATTTTGTTGGGTGTGTCGCCGTTCTTTGGGCCGTTTCTTCGCGAGTTGGAACCTTTGCACATTCTGGGGCTTTGCTATCAGATCGTGGCGGTTGCGAGTTTCGGGTTTCTCTTCTGGTTCTTTCTGATGAAGCGCTATCCGGCGTCGGGTGTTGCGAGTTTCAGCTTCCTTTCGCCGGTGTTGGCGGTGGTACTGGGCTGGCTCTTGCTCGGGGAAGAGATGCGCGGAACGACTGTGGTGGCACTCGTGCTGGTGGCGCTCGGGATTACGCCGATTGATCAGGTAGCGTTCGAGCACGTGCGCGGGCATCCAGCCGCGCAGGAACATGCCGGGGAGCACGTAGAAGGGCGCGTCTGGCAAGGAGAGCCTTTGGGCGAGCGCGCCATCGGCAGGATGGGTGATGATTTCCCAGCCAAGGTTTTTCGTGATTTCAACGAGTTCCGCTTCGGCCTTGATGCAATCGTCACAGCTCTCCTTGGTGAAGAAGGTGATGCTGTTCGGGGCGGCCATGTGCTGAAGAGCGCTGCCCCATGGGCCTCGATGAGGGCGAGGTCAGCGGCTTTGTCGTCGGCGTAGAGGTCGATCGGGGGCGGGTTTAGTGCCGCTTCGATCGGTGAGGGATCGGCGAGAAGTGCGGCGCGAAGCTCGGTGCGGAAGGCTTGGCGTTCAGGCTCCGTGAGGGGAAGGCCTGTGCCTGCAGCCCCGAGCGCCGGAACGCTCAGGGCCGATCCGATGAGGGCGGCTTTGGAGGCCTTCATTTTGCGCGGGCGTCGGCCACCATCTGGGTCATTGCATCGAGCGGCATGTAACCGCGCAGGAGGCTGTCATCGAGCACGAAGGTTGGCGTGCCGTTGATCGAGAGGCGGCCCGCGAGCGAGTGGTTCGAGGCGATGACGCCGCTAACCTCGGGCGCATCCATGCGTGCGAGGATCGTTTTGGCGTCAAGGCCTTCCTCGTTGGCGATGCGGGTGAAGGCATCGTTACCCATCGAACCTTTGAAGGTGATGAGGCGGTCATGGACGCGCTTGTAAGCGTCGGCGCCCGCGACCTGCTGGACGGCGATGGCGAAGCGCGAGGCCAGCACGCTTTCCTCGCCGAGGATCGGGAATTCCTTCACGATGAAGCGGATCTTGCCATCGGCTTCGATGAGCTGCTGCACCTCGTCATGGGCTTTGCGGCAATAGCCACAGCGGTAGTCGATGAATTCGACGAGGGTGATGTCGCCATCGGGATTGCCGCCGACCCAGGAATAACCGTCATCGAAGATGTCCTTGGCGTTGATCTGCACCATATCGGCATCGCCGCGCGCCTGTGCATCGGCTTGGCGCTTTTCCAGCTCGGCCACGGCTTCCATGATGACCTCGGGGTTTTCCATTAGGTAAGCCCGCACTTCGGCGCGGAAGGCGCTACGCTCGGCGTCGGACATTTGAGCGATGTCGAAGGCTGTGGCTTGGCTGGCCAGAGCGGTGAGAGCGAGGGCCATGGCTGTGAGGGTGCGGGTCATGCGGGTCTCCTGCGGGTTATTTCTTTTGTTTCTGGGCATGCTCGGCGGCAGAAATCACATCCTGCGCGCGAAGCCAAGCGGAAGAGCCACGGGGCAAAAGCCCTGCGGCGCGGGTTGCGTTGATGCCGGCGTCTTTCCAGCGGCCTGCGAGGGCGTAGCGTTCGGCGGTGGCAAGGGAGGCTTGGCCCATCTGGCCTGTCTGGGCATAGGCGGTGCCAAGATCGCGGAGTGCCGTGGGATCGGAGGTGTCTGCGGCGCGGGCGCGTTCGAGGGATTGGATCGCGCCTTTGGGATTGCCGGCGGCGAGTTGCGCGCGACCGAGGCCTGCGATCACTTGGGTATCCTTGGGCGCAAGGCGGGAGGCCTCCGTGTAGGCGGCGAGCGCGCCTTTAGCATCGCGGCTTTCGATCAGGATCTGGCCTTTGAGGTCGTGGAGATAGGGATCGGAGGGGCGAAGGCGGATCGCGGCGTCAATGGCTTGGCGGGCTTTGGTGGCGTTCGACTGGCGGTGGAATGCCACGGCTTGGCGCAAGAGCGTGATGTCATCTTTGCCCAAAGCCTGCCCGGTCTGACGGAGCGTAACGGCGGGGGCGCGCAGGAACGCGGCGAGCTTGCCTTGGGCGCGGGCGAACCAGTAATCCGCCGTTAGATCGGGATCGCGGCGGGTTTCGGTGCCGATCTGGGCCATAACGGCATTGAGGCGATCGCGGCTCAAGGGGTGGGTGCGGCTGTAAGGGTCTTGGCGGGTGGTGGAGAGGAGTTCTTGATCCTTGAAGAGGCCAAGCACGTCGGCATAGCCGTAGGGATCGACGCCTGCGCGACGCATGTAGGCGAGGCCTGAGGCATCAGCCGCACTTTCCTCGGCGCGGGTATGGCCAAAGAGTACGCGTGCGGCGGATGATCTGACACCGAGCGCAAGCCCGCCTGCGGCTTCACCGCCACCCGAGGCAGCGGCGGCGATGGCAAGCGCGGCCCCCAAGCCCGAAATCGTATTGGCGCGGCGGATATTGTCGAGGCGGCGGGTCATGTGGCCACCTGCGATATGGGCGGCTTCATGGGCGATCACGGATTGCAATTGGGCGGCTGTGGAGAGGCGCAGGATGAGGCCCGAGTGGAGAAAGATATGGTCGCGGTCCAGCACAAAGGCGTTCATCTGCGCGTCATGCAGCACGATAATGCGGGAGCGGGAAGAGGATAGCCCCGCAGCGGCAAGGATGGGGCGGGCGAGTTCGGAGAGCGCGTGTTCGATATCGCCGTCGCGCAGGATCGATTGCGCCTGCGCGGGCAGGGCGGCGAGGATCCAGAGAAGGGCGGCGAAGAAGCGGCGCATTGCGTTCAGGCGTTTCCTGTGGTTGGTCGGGGGCGAGCATGGGCGAGCGGAAAGGGGAAAACAATGCGGTTATCGCGGCGCGGGGCGGTTGATCCCTTTATTGTGATGGACGTGATGGAGAAAGCCCGCCAAGCCGAAGCAGCAGGGCGGCGGATCATCCATATGGAAGTGGGCCAGCCGGGAACGGCAGCCCCCGAGGGCGCACGGGCGGCTTTGGCGGAAGCAATGGCGCGGGAGCCTCTAGGCTATACGGTTGCCTTGGGTCTTCCGGCGCTGCGGGCGCGCATCGCGCGGATGTATGGCGAGCGGCACGGGATTGATCTGAACCCCGAGCGTGTGGTGGTGACGCCGGGATCGTCGGGGGCGTTCATCCTGTCCTTCACGGCGCTGTTTGATACGGGTGCAAAGGTCGGGATCGGGGCGCCGGGCTATCCGAGCTATCGCCAGATCCTGCGGGCGCTCGATCTGGCGCCGATCGATATTCCGGCGCGGGAAGAGGCGAAGTTCCAGCTGCAGCCATCGGATCTGGAAGGGTATTCCTTGGATGGGCTCTTGATGGCCTCGCCCTCGAACCCGACGGGGACGATGCTTTCCAAGCCCGAGTTGGCGGCCTTGATGGGCTGGGCGCAAGAGAAGGGCGCGGCCTTTATCTCGGACGAGATCTATCACGGGATCGAATACGAGGCGAAGGCGGTGACGGCGCTGGAAGTGGGCGATGACTGCCATGTCATCAACTCCTTCTCGAAATATTACAGCATGACCGGATGGCGCGTAGGCTGGATGGTAGTTCCCGAGGATCACTTTCGGGCAGTGGAGCGGATCGCGCAGAACATGTTCATTTGCCCGCCCCATGCGGCGCAGGTGACGGCTTTGGCAGCGATGGATTGCGAGGATGAATTGCAGGCGAACCTCGCGGGTTATGAGGAAAACCGCCGCTTGATGCTGGAAGGCTTGCCGAAAGCGGGCTTCACGCGGATCGCGCCGCCCGATGGCGCGTTTTATGTCTATGCGGATGTCTCGGACCTGACCGAAGACAGCTTGAGCTTTGCCGCAGAAATCCTTGAAAAGGCGGGTGTTGCGGTCACGCCGGGGCTTGATTTCGACCCCGAACGCGGTGGGCGGACCTTGCGGTTTTCCTATGCGCGGGCCACGGCGGATATCGAGGAAGGGCTATCGCGGCTCACCGCTTTCATGGCGGCGCGCAACGGCTAAGACCCGTGCGGTAAGGGGTGCGAATCCTCTCGTCTTCCGCTAGGGTTGCGGAAACAACAGCCGGACGGGCGGATGAGCAGGTTCCTTTTCATACTCGCGATGGTTCTCGCCTGCTTTGGGGTGAGTGCTACGGCGCAGGGTTTTGGCGCTTTGGCCCGCGTCGAGGCCGAGGCGCGGATCACGGATAAGGGGCAGGGGCTCGATGTGAACCTGCCGTTGAGCCAAGGCGTGCCGTGGCGGCTTTACACGCTCGATGTGCCGCGCCGTGTGGTTCTGGACTTCCGTGAAGTGGATTGGAGCGGTTTGCCACTCGATTTCGACCGCGCGGAGGCCGCGCTTTCTGTGCGTACGGGAGGGTTCCGGCCGGGGTGGAGCCGGATGGTGATCGAGCTTGGCCGCCCTTTATCGGTGGCGGAAGCGGGGATGCGGGTGGATCCGGTGACGAACAAGGCGCATCTGAATCTGCGTCTGACCCCGACAGATCCGGAGAGTTTCGCACTGGCGGCCGGCGCGCCGCATGATCCGCGGTGGGATTTGCCGCCGCCTGCGGTTGTGGTGCCGAAGCGCAAGCCTGACGGTCCGTTTCTGGTGGTGATCGATCCCGGCCACGGGGGCATCGATCCGGGGGCGGAGCGGGAAGGGTTGAATGAGAAATCGCTCATGCTGACCTTTGCCAAGGAGTTGACCGAGGAATTGCGCCGTGCGGGGCTGGAAGTGGTGCTGACGCGCGACGAGGATGAGTTCGTGTCGCTGGTAGGCCGTGTGGCGATTGCCCATGAGGTGCGGGCGGATCTGTTCCTGTCGCTGCATGCCGATGCGCTTTCGGAAGGGCAAGCCACGGGCACGACGCTGCATCTCTTGTCACGCAGTGCGAGCGACGAGGCGACGGCACTGCTGGCCGAGCGCCATGACCGCGACGACTTGCTGAGTGGCGTCGATCTGACAGGACAGGATGATGAAGTGGCTTCGATCCTGATGGATCTGGCCCGCGCCGAGACCGAGCCGCGCGCCGAAGCGCTGGCAAAGACGCTTTTGGGGTCGATCAAGAAGGATGGATTGCCGCTGGCCAAACGCTCATTCCGGCGGGGGGCGTTTTCGGTGTTGAAGGCGGCGGATATCCCGTCGATCCTGATCGAAGTCGGTTTCATGTCGTCGCCACGCGATCTGGCGAATTTGCGAGACGCGGCGTGGCGGGCGCGGTTGGCAGGGGCGATCCGGAGCGGAATTCTGCAATGGATCGAAACCGATCAGGCGCGGGCACCGATGGTGCGGCAATAGTTGGCGGGTTCCCGCAACTATAAGGTAATCGTGTTTTGACGCGCTTCGCGCGCGCGTGTAGAGAAGCCGAAAGCAGTGAAAGGCGCATTTGTGATCCGGCTTGTATTGTCCTTCTTCGGCGGCATTTTCACCCTCGTGACGATGGGTCTTTTCGCCGTGGCCGTATCGATCGGAGCGGTGTTCTACATCTACGGGCGCGATCTGCCGAGCCACGAGAGCCTTGCGCAATACACACCGCCGACGATCAGCCGGATCTATTCGTCGGAAGGCCAGATGATCGACGAATTCGCAAAGGAACGCCGCCTGTTCACGCCTGCGGAGCAGATCCCGGATCTGGTGAAACACTCGTTCATCTCGGCAGAAGACAAAAATTTCTACAGCCACCACGGCTATGATATGCGCGGCATCGCATCGGCGGTGGTGGACGCGGTAAAGAGCCGGGGCCGTGATGTGCGCGGGGCGTCCACCATCACGCAGCAGGTGATGAAGAACTTCCTCTTGGGTGGCGAGAAGAAATTCGAGCGCAAAATCAAGGAGATCATCCTTGCGACGCGTCTCGAAGAGACCCTGCCCAAGGACAAGATCCTCGAGCTTTACCTCAACGAGATTTTCCTTGGCCAGAATTCCTACGGCGTGACGGCTGCGGCCCAGACCTATTTCAACAAGACCCTCGCGGAGCTTGCGCCCCACGAGGCCGCTTTCCTTGCATCGCTGCCGAAAGCACCTTCGGATTACCATCCGGTGCGCCGGAAAGATCGTTTGCAGCAGCGCCGGAACTTCGTTCTGAAAGAGATGAAGGAGAACGGCTATATCTCGGAAGAGGTCTACACGGCCGAAGTGGCGATGCCCCTACGCTCGGTGCAGAACGGCGATTTCGACGGGTTCAAGAATGCGCTGCCGCCACGTGACTATTTCACCGACGAGATTCGCCGCCAGCTGAGCCAGAACTTCGGGGAAGACGAGTTTTTCTCGGGCGGTATGACGGTGCGCGCCACTGTCGACCCGGCGATGCAGACGGAAGCGGCGAAGGCCTTGCGCCGTGCCTTGGAGAAGTTTGACCGTGGTTCCGGCGTATGGCGCGGCACGGGCAAGACCCTGTCGGCTGAGGCTTTGAAGGACGAGGCAAGCTGGCGTGAGGCCTTGGCCAAGTCCGAACTGGCCCGCGATATCGATCTGGAAAGCGTCTGGCATCCGGCGGTCGTTCTGACGCTCACCGACAAGGGTGCACGGATCGGGATTGATGGTGTGGCCGAGGATGCCGAAGGGCATTGGATCGTTTCGAAGGACGTGACCTGGGCCCGTAAGCGGCTCGAAGATGGCAGGCTTGGCAAGAAAGCGCAAAAACCGGGAGATCTGGTGGACGTGGGCGATCTGGTTTACGTGCGCGCCATGACTGACGACAAGACAGGTGAATTCATTCGCTGGTCTTTGCGGCAAGTGCCGGACGTGCAGGGCGGGTTCATGGCGATGGACGTGAATTCGGGCCGTGTGATCGCGATGCAAGGCGGCTTCAGCTACCAGCACTCGGTGTTCAACCGTGCAACGCAGGCCAAACGCCAGCCGGGTTCGTCGTTCAAGCCGTTCGTTTACGCGGCCGCTCTGGATAGCGGCTATACGCCTGCGACCATCGTGATCGACGCGCCTATCGAGATCAACACACCGCAGGGCCTCTGGCGGCCGAAGAACTCCTCGAACAAGTATTACGGCCCGACGCCGATGCGGACTGGGATCGAACAGTCGCGAAACCTCATGACCATCCGCCTTGCGCAGGAAGTCGGGATGGATGTGGTGGCCGATTATGCTGAGCGTTTCGGGGTGTATGACCGGATGAACCCGTTCCTTGCCAATGCGCTCGGGGCCGAGGAAAGCACGCTTTTCCGCATGGTGGCGGCTTATGCGATGTTTGCCAATGGCGGGCGGCGCGTGGAACCGACACTGGTGGACCGCATTCAGGACCGCTACGGCAACACGATTTATCGCCATGACAAGCGCGTCTGTGAGGATTGCGCGACGGAAGCTGTGCCAACTGGCCTCAGCCCGCGCATCGTCTCGAACCAGGAACGCATGATGAACGAGGTCACAGCCTACCAGCTCACCTCGATGATGGCAGGTGTGGTGGAGCGCGGCACGGCGGCGCGGACGGTGAACCTGCCTGTGCCCGTGGCGGGCAAGACCGGCACGACGAACGATGCGCTCGATGTGTGGTTCATCGGTTTCACGAACTCCATCGTGGCGGGCTGCTACATCGGCTATGACACGCCGCGTTCGATGGGCGATGGCGCGTCGGGCGGCGGGGTTTGTGGCCCGGTGTTTCAGGAATTCATGACTGAAGCCGTGAAGAAATACGGCGGCGGACGGTTCCGCATTCCGCAGGATGGCCATTTCATCAAGATCGACCGCTTCACAGGGGCTCGCCTTCCCGATGATGCCGAAGGTGAAAATGTCGTTGCCGAATTCTTCCGCGACGGCGAGGAGCCGATCTTCGGCATCACCTATGATGGTGGTTTCGCTATGGGGTCGAACCTGCCGTTGGTCGAGGAACTGACCGGAGACCGCGGCAAGAACGTGACCACCTCCACTGGCAAGCAAGCCGTGGTGGGGCCGAAAGCGAGCTTCGGCTCGCTCTCGTCGGGCGGGCTTTACTGATGGATCAGGCGGATCAGGTGGGTTCGCCCGCCTCGTCCAGTTCTTCCGCTTCCTCGCGCATGCCTTCTTCAACAATCAGCCGATAGAGATGCCATGTGCCATGCCCGAAAAGGGGCAGGATGAAGAAAAGGCCGAGGAACAAGGGCATCATCGCCACGAAGGTGAGTAGGGCGATGAAGAGGCCCCAGGCCAGCATCGGGCCGGGATTGGCGACGACGGTCTGGAAACTCGCTATCATGGCGGAGACTTAATCCACTTCGCGGTCGAGGAGCATAGGCAGGGAAATCGCGGTGATGGCGAAGAGTAGGAGCGCGAAGACTGCGCCCACCAACGAGCCGACGGCGAGCATCATCAGCCCGTTTCCGGTGAGATAGATGGCAAAGCTCGACGAGATATTGGTCATGGTCGAAAGGCCCAGAAACAGCGCGAAAATCATGTGGCCGATGAAGAACCAGAAGAGAAAGATAAAGAGCACGAGCGCCGAGATCGACGGGAGTTGACGCCGCGACTGGAGGGCGATGACGCCGAAGATCTGGTAGAGGTCGAGCGGGCGGCCCTGTTCGATGCGGCGGCTTACCTCGTAGAGCCCGACAGCCGCGAAAGGCCCGACAAGCGGGAAGCCCACGGCGGCAAAGATGAGCCAGTAGCTTTGGCCTGTCTTGTAGGCCACACCGAAGATGATGAGGCCAAGGATCACGTAAACGGTGGAAAAGACGATGCCGAAGGTGGGGGCGCGTTTGATATCGGCTACCGCGCGGCGGAGCGCCTCACCGATCATGGACATATGCACCGTGCCGATTGGCGGCACGCCGTGTTCGAGATCATGCGGCATGGTTCCTCCCTTCCCCCGAAGGGGCTCGCCGAATGCATGCGCGTTCGTGAATAGATTGGCGCGAGCGAGGGGGTTAAATCAAGCTATGCGTGCAGGCATGCGCGTATTTGGCCAATCGGTGGCCTCGTGCCAGCCTTGCGCGAGCCGGAGGAGGGAAGCATCAGAGCCGTAGGGGCCGAAGAGCTGCAGGCCCATCGGCAGGCCATTCGCGCCGAAGCCTGCGGGCACGGCGGTGCAGGGAAGGCCCAAGAGGGACACAGGCACCACGACTTCCATCCAGCGGTGGTAAGTATCCATGCTGCGGCCCGCGATTTCCTTCGGACTGACCCACTCAACGGGGAAGGGCCATGTCTGGGCGGTGGGCAGGACGAGCGCGTCATAGCTCTGGAGGAGGCGCGCGGCGGTTTGGTACCAGCGCGAGCGGATCGCCGAGAGGCGCAGGACTTCCGCGCCGGACAGAGCGAGGCCGGTTTCGATTTCCCAGATCGCATCGGCTTTGAGGCCCGCACGCTTGGCGGGATCGTTGTAGAAAGCGCCCAAGCGGCCCGCATTGGCGAAGGCGCGGAGGCCGAGCCAGCTGTCCCAGATTTCTTCGGCGGGGAAGGGTGCTTGAACCTCTTCGACGATGGCCCCTGCGGCTTCCATCTGCTTGAGTGCGGCGCGGCAGGTATCGAGCACGCCTGCCTCCATCGGGTAGGCGCCGCCCCAGTCACCGAGCCAGCCGATGCGCGCGCCTTGCAGGTGGTTGCCTTGCGCGGGAACGAGCGGGCCTTCTTCCTTGCGGGCGAGGGGCACGCGCGGGTCCGGCCCGGCTTGAGTTTCGAGGAGCGCTGCCAGATCGCGCGGGCTGCGCGCCATCGGGCCGAGGGTTGCGAGGGGATGGAGGAAGACATCGCCCACCGGATCGTTCGGAACGAGACCCCATGTGGGGCGGTGGCCGTAAACGTTGCACCAGCCTGCCGGATTGCGGAGGCTGCCCATCATGTCTGAGCCATCGGCCACGCAAACCTGCCGCATCGCCAGAGCCGCTGCTGCGCCTCCCGAAGAGCCGCCCGCGCTGCGGCCCGTGTCATAGGGATTGCCCGTGGCTCCGTGCACAGGATTGAACGTGTGCGAGCCCAGCCCGAATTCGGGCGTATTGGTTTTGCCGATGAAGATCGCGCCCTCGTCGCGCATGCGCGAAATGACCAGATCGTCTTCCGGCGCGATGAAATCCTTGAAGAGCGGCGAGCCCCAGCTGGTGGTGAGGCCCTTCACATTCGCGAGGTCTTTGACCGCGACCGGAATGCCGTGGAGCCAGCCCTTGCGGGGCGTTTCATCGGCGGTGCGGGCGGCGTCGAGGAGCGTTTCGCGGGGCAGCATCGAGATCACGGCGTTGACGGCACCATTCGTCGAGTCGATCTGCGCGAGGGTGGCTTCCATCAGTTCTACGGCGGAAATATCGCCGGATTCCAACGCGGCGGAAATCGCGAGCGCGTCGCGGTTCAGAATATCGTCCATGGCTCTCTCCCTCGGTCCCGAAGCGCACAGTGGCGGATATTTAGGGGCTGTTCAAGTATACGCGATAGGCCAATCAATCCGAGGCGTTGGCTTCGGCGCGGGACTTGCCCGCCACGTCCATTGCCAGCGTTGCGGCCATGAATTCGTCGATCTCGCCGTCGAGCACGCCTTGGGTGTCGGAGGTCTCGAAGCCTGTCCGCAGGTCTTTCACCATCTGGTAGGGCTGGAGGACGTAGGAGCGGATCTGGTTGCCCCAGCCTGCGTCGCCCTTGGCTTCGTGGGCGGCGTTGATGGCAGCGTTCCGCTTGTCGAGTTCGAGCTGGTAGAGGCGCGACTTCAGGGTTTTCATCGCGATGTCACGGTTCTGGTGCTGCGACTTTTCCGAAGAGGTCACGACGATGCCGGTCGGGAAGTGGGTGATCCGGACGGCGGAGTCGGTCTTGTTCACGTGCTGGCCACCGGCACCCGAGGAACGGTAGGTATCGATGCGGATATCCTTGTCCTGCACGTCAATCTCGATGTTGTCATCGACCACCGGATAAACCCAGACCGAAGTAAAGGATGTATGGCGGCGCGCAGCGCTGTCATAGGGCGAGATACGTACGAGGCGGTGCACACCGGATTCGGACTTCAGCCAGCCATAGGCGTTGTGGCCGGAAATCTTGTAGGTGACCGATTTGATGCCCGCTTCTTCGCCGTAGTTCACCGACTGCATTTCCACGGTGTAGCCCTTGCGCTCCGCCCAGCGGACATACATGCGCGCAAGCATCGAGGCCCAGTCGCAGCTTTCGGTGCCGCCTGCGCCCGCGTTGACTTCGAGGAAGGTGTCGTTGGCATCGGCTTCGCCATTGAGAAGGGCTTCAAGCTCCTTCTCGGCGGCGATCTTGCGGAGGTCTTTCAGCGCGTTCTCGGCTTCCGTGATAACAGAAGCGTCGTCTTCCATTTCGCCAAGTTCGATGAGTTCGATATTGTCCCGTAGATCGGTTTCGATCTTGCGGACCGCTTCGAGCGCATCCACGAGCGCCTGACGTTCGCGCATCAGTTTCTGAGCTTTTTCAGGGTTGTCCCAGAGCGTCGGATCTTCAACGCGGGCGTTGAATTCTTCGAGGCGATACTTCGCCGTTTCGTAATCCATGCGCTGCTTCAACAGTACGATGGATTTTTCGATCTCGGCAACGGTGTTTTGAGCCTCGGCGCGCATCTGTGATATCCCGGAACTTCTTCGGGCGGGGTTTAGCCCAGCCGGACCAGCGGGGCAAGATGGCCTTAGCGGAAAGGCTCTGCCGGACGGAGCAAGCGGCGGTGGAAGGGTTGAAGATCGTCGAGCCCGCAAAAGCTGGTACCGCGCGCGGCGCGCATCACCTTGTCACGATCAACGCCCAGATGCTCGAAAACCAAGCGCGTAACGCGGACGGACATCGTTCTTTCCCGCGAGGTGCGTGTGACGTAGCCCTCGAAGAAGTTGTACTGGAATGACACAGCTCGTGTCAGGAAGTTAAACGTTCCTGTATTCGCGCCGCGCCGCGAGATCATGATCGCAACGCCGTCTTCCTGCTTCATAGCGAAGCCCCGAAACTCGCGTGACGCGGAATTCATACCCAATCCGAGATCGGCCATCGCTTTGCGGGCCTCATAGCCGCGAACGAACGTGTAGTCGCCTTGGCGGAAAACATAGATCAGGCCTTGGATGAATTTTGTGTCATCGGTGAAGGAACGCCGCGACAAGCAATAGAAGCCCGAGGGCAGGGTCTCTTCCTCGATTAAGGCCGACTACGTGCCAAAGCTGGCGTCAACGACGGGATGGAACAGAAAACCTTTTCTGGTTTCTTCAATGTTGCCACAGGGTTCTAGGAGAATCCGCGCGTCGACGTTGAAGAAGGTGCAGATGCGATGCAGGACATTGGGGCGCGGAAAGCTGTCGCCTGCGAGCTAGCGATTGAACTGGGTGCGGTTGATGTCGAGGTCTCGGCAGAGCGCTGCGACAGAAGGATATTGGTTCGCCAGCAAGCGAAGATTGGCACCAAACATGCCGCGCAACTCTGCTGGAGTCGCTCGCGTGGAGCGATTCAGATATTCGCGTGCCACCCAGATCCCCAGAGGTGTTTGAAAGGATTATACATCCTTTCGGATTGTTCGTCCGGTCGTTATGAGACGCCAAAACGCATCTGTCGAGACGCTATGCGGCGTCATTGGGAAATCCCGAATGACAAAAAGGACCGCTCGAAGTTTCTGTTTTGCGGGATAGGCTTGGTTGGCAAACTCAACGAATATCCAAGTGGATATAGGGAGGCGACCGCTGTTCGGAGTTGTTCTGTGGGCGGACCCGGTGGATCGTAAAGCAGTGATCTGGTGCGAGGATCATGGCGACCTAGCGTATTTCAAGGGGAGCCTCCACGAAGGCGGTTTTCCGAGATCGATTCCGGTGATCTGGTGCAATTCGAGTTGCAGCGTGAGCGAAGCGTGCGTTTGGCGCTAAATCCGCGTCTTGTGGCCGAGGGGCGATTCCCGAGCCTTGCCGACAGTCTCTACAAGCCTGCGCCAGTTGCGGCCACCGTTACAGCCAAGTCTGATCTTACGGGGCAAGTGGTGTCTCTCGCGGCAGCGATCCGCAACCGCATTTCCTCTGCGAGCAGCCGGCTTCCGATAGCCGGATAAGAAAAGGCCCCGGCGGAATAACTCGGGGCCTTCATTTGCGTCGCGCGAAATCAGGCCCCGCGCGAAAGTGCCGCAACCCCGGTCCGCGCCACTTCGACGAGCCCGAGCGGGCGCATCAGATCAGCGAAGGCGTCGATCTTGTCGGGTGTGCCGGTTATTTCGAACACGAAGCTCTTCAGCGTCGAATCGACAACCGATGCGCGGAAGATGTCTGCAAGACGGAGCGCCTCGACGCGCTTCTCGCCTTCGCCCGCCACTTTCAGAAGCGCCAGTTCCCGCTCCACCGAGGGGCCTTCAACCGTGAGGTCATGCACCTCGTGCACAGGCACGATCCGGCCCAGCTGCGCCTTGATCTGTTCGATCACCTGCGGCGTGCCCGTGGTGCAGATGGTGATGCGCGAACGGTGGCCCGCGTGATCGATTTCGGCAACCGTGAGGCTGTCGATGTTGTAGCCACGGCCCGAGAAGAGGCCGATGACACGGGCGAGGACACCCGCTTCGTTATCGACCACCACGGCAAGCGTGTGCTTCTCGATCACGTCCGAGAAATTCGGGCGCAGGTTATAGGCGGAGTGGCTGTTCGAGCCTTTTTTGATGTTTAGCGCGGCCATTTCCTCGCGTCCTTTTCCCGAATTACACTAGCACCGCACCCTTGGCGCCAATCGCGCCTTGGGTATCGGCATCGCCGAGCAGCATTTCGTTATGGGCCTTGCCCGAGGGGATCATCGGGAAGCAGTTCTCGTGCTTCTCGACGAGCACGTCGAGGATATAGGGGCCTTCGTACTTGATCATTTCCATGATCGCGTCGTCGAGATCCTTCGGATTATCGACCTTGGCGCCCTTGCAGCCGAAGGCTTCCGCGAGCTTCACGAAATCGGGCAGCGACTCAGACCAGCTTTGCGAGTAACGCTCGCCGTGCAGGAGTTGCTGCCACTGGCGCACCATGCCGAGGCGTTCGTTGTTGAGGATGAACTGCTTCACAGGTGCGCGATACTGCACAGCGGTGCCCATTTCCTGCATGTTCATCAGCCACGAGGCTTCGCCTGCCACGTTGATCACCAGCGCATCGGGATGCGCCATTTGCACGCCGATGGATGCGGGCAAGCCGTAGCCCATGGTGCCGAGGCCACCGGAGGTCATCCAGCGGTTCGGGTCTTCGAAGCCGAGGAATTGCGCCGCCCACATCTGGTGCTGGCCCACTTCGGTGGTCACGTAGCGGTCCATGCCCTTGGTCAGCTCTTCAAGGCGCTGGAGGGCGTATTGCGGCTTGATGGTGGTTTCGGATCCTTTGTAGGAGAGGCAGTTCACCTTCTTCCACTCGTTGATCTGGGTCCACCACTTGGCAATCGCCTCGCGGTTCACCTTGCGGCCGCGCGATTTCCAGACCTTCAGGAGGTCTTCGAGCACATGGCCCACATCGCCCACGATCGGGATATCCACGCGTACCACCTTGTTGATGGAGGAGGGGTCGATATCGATATGCGCCTTCTTGGAATGCGGCGAGAAGGCATCCAGGCGGCCGGTGATGCGGTCATCGAAACGCGCGCCGATGTTGATCAGTAGGTCGCAGCCGTGCATCGCGAGGTTGGCTTCGTAAAGCCCGTGCATGCCGAGCATCCCGAGCCAGTTCGCGCCCGAAGCCGGATAGGAGCCGAGGCCCATCAGCGTGGAGGTGATCGGAATGCCCGTGGCGTCCACAAACTCACGCAGCAGCTGGCTTGCGGCCTTGCCGGAGTTGATCACGCCGCCGCCGGTGTAGAACACAGGGCGCTTGGCGGTTTCGAGGGCGGCCACCAGTTCGGTGATCGCATCGAGATCGCCTTTCACTTGCGGCTTGTAGCGTTTGCTGCCGCCTTTCACAGGGGCCTGATAGGTGCCCGTGGCGAATTGTACATCCTTCGGAATGTCGATCAGCACCGGGCCAGGGCGGCCCGAGGTGGCGACGTGGAAGGCTTCGTGCAGGGTCGCGGCCAGCGCGTTGGTGTCCTTCACCAGCCAGTTATGCTTGGTGCAGGGGCGGGTGATGCCGACCGTATCGGCTTCCTGGAAGGCGTCCGAGCCGATCATAAACGTGGGCACCTGACCCGTGAGAACGATGATCGGGATCGAGTCCATCAGCGCGTCGGTGAGGCCCGTGACAGCATTGGTAGCACCGGGGCCGGAGGTGACGAGGGCAACGCCGGGTTTGCCGGTCGAGCGGGCATAGCCTTCGGCCATGTGCACAGCGCCCTGTTCGTGGCGCACCAGCACGTGCTTGATATCGTTTTGTTGGAAGATTTCGTCGTAGATCGGTAGCACTGCGCCACCGGGATAGCCGAATACCGTGTCAACACCCTGATCCTTCAGGGCTTGAACCACCATTTTCGCTCCGGTCATTTGACGTGTCATTCTTGTGCTCCGTTACAGACGTCTACCGTTTTGCCAACAAAAAGCCCCCGTCTTTCGATCGGGGGCGCATGGGGTTTATTCTGGCACCGTTAACGGCCCATGCGCCATGTCTCCACAATGACTACCAGAAAAGGCATTCGCCTCACCCTTCTATTGACGTGGGCGGACATTATGCGTGCTGCACGGCAGCGTCAACCGCGAAAAATTCAATTTTCTGTCGCGGGTAGGGGAAATTTCTTTACGAAAATTGCGCAAAGCTCGTTCCTGGCCGCATGATCCGGAAAAACGGCCTTACCTGAGGTGGGTCGCGCCTTCGGGAAGGCGGATATTGGCCACTTGTTCAGCAATCGGATCGACAGCAAGCGGATGGGTTTCGGCGCTGTAATCTTCCGACGGTTTCATCGGTTGCCATTCACCGCGCAGATATATCTCGACTGCCGAGAAGCGCGTTTTGTAGCCCATCTTAGCACTGCCCGGCACCCAATAGCCCAGATAGACATAGGGCAGGCCCATTTCGCGGGCGATCTCGATATGGTCGAGGATCGCATAGGTGCCAAGGCTGTCGGCCTCGCGCTCGGCGGCGGCGGCCATCAGCGGACGCTTGCCCGGATCGCGGTCGCCGCCGCAGCCGACCAGGCAGCGCAGCCGGCCGCCACGCTGGTCGGCCAGCGGACGCAGTGCCTGCAGCGCCTTCTCGAGCGCATCGGGCGTGTGACAGTAGTCGACCAGCACCAGCGGCTGCGCGGCCTCGTCGCCCGGCCAGGCCGACTGCATGCGGCCCGGTACCGGCGTCAGCGCGACAGCCGCTGCCACGGCAGCGGCCAGGTCGTGGCCGTGCGCGCGCGCCACGGCTAGCGCGCTGAGCAGGTTGTAGAGGTTGTACTCGCCGACCAGCGGCAGGCTGATGGCCTGCGGCGCGCAGTCCCGGCCGTCGGCCTGGCGCTCGACCAGCTCGAAGCGCAGCCCGGTGTCGGTCAGCGACCAGCCGAACTCTGGCCCGTGGTCGAACCCGTCATCAAAAACGCCGACTCGCTCCGTG
>JALQUU010000251.1 GCA_023260655.1 Paracoccaceae bacterium
GGGCAAATGAGCGGGTCGCTATGATTGATTATGGCATTGATTTTAAACGGTTTTCATTTTTTTTCCGATTTTTGATCATTTAGGGGTTGCGGGTTTTGGTGAGTATCCGTAGAACGCCCCTCACCGAAGCGGCGCAGCTGCTGAGGGACGCCGGAAGGGGCTGCAAGGCACTGGAAGGAAACGGAAATTCGGAGGCTGGTTAGCGGGTTGCGCCAAGAGGGATCGAGGCGCTTCCGGTTGATTTTGTCTCCAGGCTCTTTGACATTACGGTTTATCTGAAGAGATATGCGGGCGGTTTGGTTGTTTTCGACAATTGGATGTCTGTATATCGGCTCACTAGCTTCGGCGATGATGTGAGTGTCAGCTTCACTGTTTGGCGGACTGCTGTATAGCAGAACGACAAGCAGAGATTGATTACCTGTCTTTATGGCAGGTGACGATGTGCAGAGGTTCACGCGTCAAGGATATCCCTTCGGGGATTTCAACTTGAGAGTTTGATCCTGGCTCAGAACGAAC
>JALQUU010000252.1:0-243 GCA_023260655.1 Paracoccaceae bacterium
AGCGAATCCGGGTTGCCCAGCTGTGCGCCGATTGCGGCGGGCAGGCCATAGCCCATCGTGCCAAGGCCGCCCGAGGTCAGCCACTTGTTCGGGCCAAAGAAGTGGAAGTACTGCGCCGCCCACATCTGGTGCTGGCCAACTTCGGTGGCGATGATCGGGTCCTTGTCCTTGGTCAGCTCGAACAGGCGTTCAATCGCCAGTTGGGGCATGATCGCTGACTTGTTGGCCGGATAGGCCAGGCTC
>JALQUU010000252.1:253-513 GCA_023260655.1 Paracoccaceae bacterium
GTCGATCCGGGCTTTCCATTCCGTCAGATCCTGCGGCTTGCGATTGCCCCAGGCCGCGATCAGCTGTTCCAGGACGGCGGCGCTATCGCCCAGGATCGGCAGGTCGACCGGCACGGTCTTGTTGATCGAAGCGCGGTCGATATCGATGTGAATCTTGGTCGAATGCGGCGAGAACGCGTCCAGACGGCCGGTCACTCGGTCATCAAACCGGGCGCCAATCGCGATGATCAGGTCGGCGCGGTTCATGGCCATGTTGGCTT
>JALQUU010000253.1 GCA_023260655.1 Paracoccaceae bacterium
TGTCCGATTTCCGTTGCCTGTGTCGCCGATTTGGTCCGGCTTTATCAGGAAGTAATGCGGTCTGACCCATTATGCAATCTCTGGGAGTTTTCGGGGCCGATTCGCTCGACCTCTTGACGATGGCGGTTTTCGGACTACTCATGGAAATAGGCCGCGCAATCGGAGGTTGTTGGCCCATTGGAGCGGTGCCTTTGGGCTCAAGCGAGGCCACCCAACGCAAGCCGACTAGATAGGGTGGGGCGCCTTGTGGAAAAGGCTAGAGATGGCGCTCGAATGGCTTGAAAAACTCTGGTGTCACTTTGGAGACAATGGCTCAGGCGCCTTGCTGTGTTCAAAGAACGGGCCGCAAACTCCCACAGTTGCACATAAACTTTTGTGTTGGACCTGCGCGGTGGATTGCTTATAAAGGGACCACTGCTCGATAGGTTTCTTGCCTGTATGAAACCTGCCTCAATAACTTAACGCCGGCCGACCACCGTTGGCGATGACAATAATCACCTCAACGTAGCCTTC
>JALQUU010000254.1 GCA_023260655.1 Paracoccaceae bacterium
CAGGGAAGGAGCTGTGGTACTTAGACCCGTCACACAAATCTCGCACATTGAAAAAGCGAGAGCTGCGTGATCGTCGTAAGTGTTTGATGTATTGGCGCGCCCGATACGATTCGAACGTACGACCTTCGCCTTCGGAGGGCGACACTCTATCCAACTGAGCTACGGGCGCAAGATGGCGGAGTATAGCGGAATCAGGGGGTGTTTAACAGGCTACGGAGTTGGGCCAGTGAGGCCTGGCCTCGTTCCTTCCTGACTTCAGGGTCGAGTGCCTTGCGTGCGGGCCATTCTAGGTCGGCTTCGGGCAGTTCTTCGAGGAAGCGGCTGGGTTGGCGACTAACCAATTCACCCCGCCGTTTGCGGTGGGTGCAGTAGCTTAGGGTGAGATGTTGCTGGGCGCGGGTGATGCCGACATAGGCGAGTCGGCGTTCCTCTTCAATGCTGTCTTCCTCGATGCTGGTCTCGTGCGGAAGGAGATTTTCCTCCATGCCTACCAGGTAGACATAGGGGAATTC
>JALQUU010000255.1 GCA_023260655.1 Paracoccaceae bacterium
TCGGACGACAACGTGGCCCTCTCGATCCTGCGCCAGCTTGAGGAAGAAGGCGTGCGCGGCCGCTCGAAAGAGGTTCTGGTGCGGGCGCCTGTCGGCATCGCCAACTTCCTGATGAACCAGAAGCGCGAGCATATCGCCGCCATCGAGGCCCGTTACGGCATGGCCGTGCGGATCGAATGCGATGTGACGTTGGTTTCGCCCGATTTCGCCATCGAGAAGTTCAAGACTGCCACCCGTATCGTCCCCGAAGCCGCGCCGATCACCGCTTCGACCATTCTGATCGAAGAGGACGAGGACGATCTGGTTGTCGAGGACGAGGCCGACGAGGCCGAAGAGGCCGAGGCAGCTCCTGCCGCGTCGGGCGAGAATGGGGATAAACCCAAGAAGCGCCGTCGTCGCCGTCGCCGTCGTCGGGGTGGCAATGGCGCTGCCGAAGAGCAGGAGGGCGCCGCCGATCAGGGGGACGAGGGAGAAAGCGACGAGGCCGATGAGCCTCAGGCCGCTGAAGCCG
>JALQUU010000256.1 GCA_023260655.1 Paracoccaceae bacterium
GTGGCCATCGTCGAAGTGGGCGGCACTGTCGGCGACATCGAGTCGCTGCCCTTCCTCGAAGCCATCCGCCAGATGGGCATCGAAGAAGGTCGCGGCAACACCTGCTTCATGCACCTGACGCTGGTGCCCTACATCGCCACTGCCGGCGAACTGAAAACCAAGCCGACCCAGCACTCGGTCAAGGAACTGCGCGAAATCGGCATTCAGCCGGACGTGCTGCTGTGCCGTTCCGACCGCGTGGTGCCGGACGACGAGCGCCGCAAGATCGCGCTGTTCACCAATGTGCAGCCGGAAGCGGTCATTTCGGTCACCGACGCCGACAGCATCTACAAGATCCCCGGCATGCTGCACGACCAGATGCTGGACGAGATCGTCTGCCACAAGCTCAACATCCTGGCCCGCGCGGCCGACCTGAGCGCGTGGACGCGACTGATCGACGCGATGGAACACCCGGAGCGCGACGTCGATATCGCCTTCGTCGGCAAGTACGTCGACCTGACCGAATCCTAC
>JALQUU010000257.1 GCA_023260655.1 Paracoccaceae bacterium
GCAGAGCCTGATCACGGTCGAATCCGACAAGGCCTCGATGGAGATTCCCTCCAGCCACGCCGGCGTGGTCAAGGAGCTCAAGGTCAAGCTCGGTGACAAGGTCAGCGAAGGCTCGCTCGTGCTGGTGCTGGAAGCCGAAGGCGCCGCCGCGGCTCCGGCTGTCGCACCCGCCGCTGCTCCGGCCCCGGCTGCCGCCCCCGTGGCTGCTGCACCGGCTCCGGTCGCTGCCAGCTTTGGCGGCAATGCCGACATCGAGTGCGACCTGCTGGTGCTCGGCGCCGGCCCCGGCGGCTACTCGGCCGCCTTCCGCGCCGCCGACCTCGGCCTCAAGGTCGTGATCGTCGAGCGCTACGCGACGCTCGGCGGCGTCTGCCTCAACGTCGGCTGCATCCCGTCCAAGGCGCTGCTGCACGTCGCGGCCGTGATGGACGAGGTCTCGCACCTCGGCGATCTCGGCGTCGATTTCGGCGCCCCGAGCGTCAACATCGACAAGCTGCGCGGCCACAAGGA
>JALQUU010000258.1 GCA_023260655.1 Paracoccaceae bacterium
GCACGCCCGCCTCTTCCATTACCCTCTTGGCCGCGTCCTTTAGCCCCATCGCGCGGATCGCGCGGGCCGTGGGGCCGATGAAGACAAGGCCCGCGGCTTCGACCGCCTCGACGAAATCGGGGTTTTCCGAGAGGAAGCCATAGCCCGGATGGATCGCCTCCGCCCCCGTTGCCTTGGCCGCGGCGATGATCGCCTCGCCCCGCAGATAGCTTTCGGCAGGGCGCGGCCCGCCAATATGCACCGCGTGATCGGCCATGGCCACATGCATCGCGCCGGCATCAGCATCGGAATAGACGGCGACCGTCTCAACCCCCATCGCCCGCGCCGTGCGGATGATGCGGCAGGCGATCTCGCCCCGATTGGCTATGAGAATGCGCGTGAACATCGGGCTACATCCTGAAGACGCCGAAGCGGGTTTCGGGGATGGGCGTATTGAGCGAGGCGGAAAGGCTGAGCGACAGCACCTCGCGGCTCTGCCTCGGGTCGATGATGCCGTCGTCCCAGAGTCG
>JALQUU010000259.1 GCA_023260655.1 Paracoccaceae bacterium
GTCGTACCCTTGGTAAGGGAGAGGTCGAGAGTTCAATCCTCTCTCGCAGCACCATCCCCCCTCAGGACAGTCGGTGGCGCCCCACAGGGCCGACCCTAGCTATGCCCGATATCCCGCCGCGCAACGGCCGTGGCTTTGATAATCGCGAATATCTCCTGCCCTTCCTTCAGCTCGAGCGCCGCAGCCGAGCGTCTTGTGACTCGGGCGAGGAGGCGGGCGCTTCCGGCTTCGAGGCCAACCGCGACGCCGGGGCCTTTGCCTTGGGCGAGGCCGGTGATCTTCACCGGCAAGACGTTGAGGGCGCTGATCTCTTTCGGGGCGGTGCGGACCAGAATCACATCCGATGCCGCCACGCGGACGCGTGCGGTCGTGCCTTCGGGGCCGAGGCGGCAGGGCAGGATCAACACGCCGCCATCAAAGACAAGGCGGCTGAGGTCGTCGGTGGCGTCATAGCTTTCGACCGTACCGGTGATCACCGCGCCCGCTTCGCGCACGCCGAGGCTGCGG
>JALQUU010000260.1 GCA_023260655.1 Paracoccaceae bacterium
CTGACCGATACCGACCGGAGCGAAATGCTTGGCCGGATCGGCGTTTCATCGATCGAAGAGTTGTTCGTCGACTTGCCTGCCGAAGCTAGCCTCGACGGCCCGATTGCCGGCTTGCCCATGCATATGAGCGAGATGGCAGTCGAGCGGTATATGCGGGCGCTGTCGAACAAGAATTTGGCGGCGGGCGATGCGGCATTTTTCATCGGGGCAGGGGCCTATCGCCACCATATCCCGGCGAGCGTCGACCACATCATCCAGCGCGGCGAATTCCTCACTTCCTACACGCCTTACCAGCCCGAAATCGCGCAGGGCACGCTGCAGATGCTGTTCGAGTTCCAGACGCAGGTCGCGCGACTCTATGGCTGCTCGGTCGCCAATGCGTCGCTTTACGACGGTTCGACTGCGTGCTGGGAAGCAGTGGCGATGGCGGCGCGCATCACGCGGCGCAAGAAGGCGGTTCTCTCCGGCGCGCTGCACCCGCATTACGCCGAAGTTGTCCGGACCATG
>JALQUU010000026.1 GCA_023260655.1 Paracoccaceae bacterium
CGGTCTCGGCCATCGTGTGGCCGGCCATCGCCACCACCGCTTCGATCGCGCCCTTGAGCACACCCAAGGTCTGCGCCTCGACACCGAAGATCACCGGCACGATGGGGCGGCCCCAGCGGGCGCAGAGAAAGCTTCCGTCGGTGCGGGTGAAGAGCGGGGTGATATCGTCGGGCGTCATGGCGCGGGCCTAGCGGCTTTTGCGGGCAATCTCAATCGAAGAGGTCGGCGCCGTTCTTCGGCGCGTCAAGGCCAAGGTGCCGCCAGGCCGCGGCGGCGAGCATCCGCCCGCGCGGGGTCCGTTGGATGAGGCCCTGCTGCAGGAGATAGGGCTCGATCACCTCTTCCAGCGCATCTCGGCTTTCCGAAAGCGCTGCCGAAAGCGTCTCGATCCCCACCGGCCCGCCGCCATAGCTTTCGGCGATGAGGCTCAGATAGCGCCGGTCGGCCCCGTCGAGGCCGAGGTGATCGACGCCGAGGCGGGTCAGCGCCCGGTCGGCAATCTCGCGCGTCACGCGGCCATCGCCCTCGACCAGCGCGAAATCGACGACCCGGCGCAAGAGCCGCCCGGCGATGCGCGGCGTGCCTCGGGCGCGGCGGGCAATCTCGCGGGCGCCGTCGTCCTCGGCGGGCGTGCCCATCAGGCGCGCGCCGCGGGTGACGATCTCGTGCAGCTCGTCGACGTTGTAGAACTGAAGCCGCGTCGGGATGCCGAAGCGGTCGCGCAGGGGCGTTGTCAGAAGGCCGAGGCGGGTGGTGGCGCCGACGAGGGTGAAGGGCTGAAGCTCGATCCGCACGGTCCGCGCCGCCGGCCCCTCGCCGATGACGAGATCGAGCTCGAAATCCTCGAGCGCGGGATAGAGCACCTCTTCCACCGCCGGATTGAGCCGGTGGATCTCGTCGATAAAAAGAACGTCCCGCGCCTCGAGGTTCGTCAGGATCGCCGCCAGATCGCCCGCCTTCGCAAGAACCGGCCCCGAGGTCATGCGGAAGCCAACCCCCAATTCCCGCGCCATGATCTGCGCCAGCGTCGTCTTGCCCAAACCGGGGGGGCCATGGAACAGCGTGTGGTCCATCGCCTCGCCCCGCTGCCGCGCGGACTGGATGAACACCTTCAAATTCGCCCGCGCCTCTTTCTGCCCGATGAACTCGTCCAGCATCTGGGGCCGCAAAGCGCGGTCATTATCCTCTGGCATCGCTTCGGGCCGCAGGGTCGGATCAGGGCTCGCCATGCCTTACCCCTTCGGTGCCAGAAGTTTCAGCGAAAGCCGGATCAGCGCCGAAGTATCCGCCTCCGGATCACCCCCCGCCGCTTCCGCCACTGCAGACGCCGCTTCACCCGGCGCATATCCAAGGTTCGACAAGGCCGACAAAGCCTCCGCCTGCGCCGCCGCATTCCCCCGAACCGGAGCCGGAGCCGCCGGCTTGGGGCGCGGCGCATCCGCCACAGGCTCGATCACCTCCACAGAGGCCACCGCTTCCGCAGGCACCCGCCCCGCCATCGCCATCAGCGAGGGCGCCTTATCCTTCAATTCGATCACCACGCGCTGCGCCGTTTTCGGCCCTATCCCCTTCGCCGCCCGAAACGCCGCCACATCGCCCAAGGCAATCGCCCGCGCCACGCCTTCGGTGCCCAAAGCCCCAAGGATCGCCAAAGAAACCTTCGCACCCACGCCCTGCACCGTCATCAGCATCCGGTGCCATTCCTTTTCAAGAACCGTCGGGAAGCCATAAAGCTGCAGCAAATCCTCCCGCACCACGAGGTCGGTATAAAGCGAAACCGCCTCGCCCACCCCTGGCATCCGCGCCAGCGTGCGATCCGAGCAGAACACCAGATACCCCACGCCGCGCACATCGATCAGCACATGATCATCCGCGCGATAATCCAGAATGCCCGAAATCTTGCCGATCATGCCGAGGCCCTCGCCAAAGCCGCTGCCAAACCACCGTGCGAGCGCGCGAAATAGGCGTGGCACATCGCGATCGCCAAAGCATCCGCCGCATCCGGCCCCGCCAGCTTCACGCCCGGCAACTGCATCCGTACCATATGGTCCACCTGCTGCTTGGCCGCGTGGCCCACACCCACCACCGTCTTCTTCACCTGGTTCGGCGCATATTCCCCCACCGGCAAACCCGCTTCTGCCGGTGCCAGCACAGCCACACCCCGCGCTTGGCCGAGTTTCAGCGTCCCCGATCCGTCCTTGTTCACAAAGGTATGTTCCACCGCCGCCTGATCCGGGCGATATTCGGCAATCAACGCTTTGAGCTGACGATAGAGCGACACCAACCGCTCCGGCATCTCAGCGCCTTCGGAATGGCACACCCCGTTCGCGACATGGGTGAGTCGGCTTCCCTCAACGTCGATCACGCCCCAACCCATGTTCCGTAATCCGGGATCGATACCGAGAATCCGCACGCTGCTACCCTGCCCTGAACATTCTGTTGCTTTTCCGCCTCACTAGCACGAAACGCGAACAAACGCCAAGCGGAATGCGCTGCACCACAATCTTGCCGCAATGCAGCATAAATTTTGTGCAAAATGAAAGAAACTCGCCGCTGGACCCCCTGAAAACGACATTTTCGCCCTTGCCAATTCCGTCGCATTAACCCTAAATTTAAAGGGAAGAGACCCATGCGTTCGCCGCAAGGGTCCTTTGCGTTTTCTGATATTGTGCGAACGCAGCATGAGCCCTAGATGCAGGCCATCCCGGCACGAAGCCGGCCCGAAATTTTCCTGCATAGGACCGCTGAAATGGCTCTCTACGAAACCTCCCGCATTGCACACGGCGCAAGCTTTGCTGCCCGTATCTCCTTCCTTTTCGCCACCGCAACCGAAGCCTTCACCGCTTGGAACGATGCCCGCGTGACCCGCAAGGCCCTCGCGCAGCTCTCCGACCGTGAACTCGAAGACATCGGCCTCTGCCGTGGTGACATCGAGCTGGTGGTCAACCGCCACTAATCAAATGCCTTGAGGCATTCGCCCTCCCTCGGATGCCTCAAGCCTCAAACGCCGTTCGCCCTCCTCCCTGGCGAACGGCGTTTTTATTTTGTCCGACCCGTCCCGAGGCCGCGCATTAATCTTTCGGTAAGAATGATCACCTAGCGTTCAGAAAGGTTAATTTCTGGACGGCTCTCATGGTCAAACGCGCCTACACGGTCGCTTTCGAAGGCGTTTCGGCCCGTCTCGTCGAAGTCCAATGCGCCGTCACCCCCGGCATCCCCGCCTTCGGCCTCGTCGGCCTCCCCGATAAAGCCGTCTCCGAAGCGAAAGATCGCGTCCGCGCCGCCCTCACCGCCCTCGGCATCGCCCTCCCCTCGAAGCGCATCACCGTCAATCTCGCCCCCGCCGACCTCCCCAAGGAAGGCAGCCACTTCGACCTGCCCATAGCGCTCGCCCTTCTCAGCGCGCTCGAAATCATCCCCGCCGACGCCATCGAAGGCACGGTCTCCTTGGGCGAACTCAGCCTCGACGGTGCCCTCCTCCCCGTCGTAGGCGCCCTCCCCGCCGCCCTCACTGCCGCTGAAACCGGTCGCATGCTCCTCTGCCCCGCCGCTTCCGGTGCAGAAGCCGCATGGGTCAGCGATACCAAAGTCATCGCCCCCGCCTCCCTTTCAGCCACCCTGCGCCACTTCACGGGCCAAAGCCCGATGTCACCCGCCCAGCCCGGCGAAGTGATCGAAGGCACAGGCCCCCGCTGCCTTCGCGACATCAAAGGACAGGAAAAAGCCAAACGCGCGCTCGAAATTGCCGCCGCTGGCCGCCACCACCTCTTCCTCGTCGGCACGCCCGGTTCCGGCAAATCCATGCTCGCCGCGCGCCTCCCCACCATCCTGCCGCCGCTCACCCCCGTCGAAGCACTCGAAACCTCGATGATCCACTCGCTCGCAGGCCTTCTTTCCGAAGGTGGCATCAGCCGCACCCGCCCCTTACGCGCTCCGCACCACACCGCCTCCATGGCAGCCATCGTCGGCGGCGGGCGCGGCGCGAAACCCGGCGAGATCAGCCTCGCCCATCACGGCGTCCTCTTCCTCGACGAATTGCCCGAATTCCCCCGAGCCGTGCTCGAAACCCTGCGCCAACCCATCGAAACCGGCGAAGTCATGGTCGCCCGCGCCAACGCCCACGTCACCTACCCTTGCCGCTTCCTCTTGGTCGCCGCCGCCTATCCCTGCCGCTGCGGCCATCTCTCCGACCCCGGCCGCGCCTGCACCCGCGCCCCCGCCTGCGGCGACGATTACGTGGGCCGCATCTCCGGCCCCCTGATGGATCGCTTCGACCTCCGCGTCGAAGTTCCGCCCGTCGCCTATCGCGACCTCGACCTCCCCGCCTCAGGCGACACCTCCGCCACCGTCGCCGCCCGCGTCACCAGCGCCCGCAAAGCCCAAGCCGACCGCGCCGATGGCGCGCCCCGCCTCAATGCCGATCTGGAAGGCGAAGAACTCGAACGCATCGCCGCCCCAGATGCCGAGGGCCGCGCGCTCCTGATCAAAGTGGCAGACCGTTTCGGCCTCTCCGCGCGCGGCTATCACCGTGTCATGCGCGTCGCCCGCACCATTGCCGATCTCGAAGGTGAAGCCTCCGTGCTGCGCCACCACATCGCCGAAGCCGCAGGCTTCCGCTTGGCTGGTGTCAAGGAGCGGGCGTAATCCGCGCCGCGATCCGCGCAAGGCTCGCCCGCGCCTCCGGCAGGAACCGCTCGAAATAGGGCCATGCGTGCGGCAGGTCCGCTGCGATCTCGCAACTCACCATAACGCCCAGCGCCCTGAGCCGTGCCGCCATCTTCAACGTGTCATTCAGCAGGATTTCCGTGCGCGACACGAAAAGCATCACTTCGCCTGCTCCCGGATATGTGCCGAAATAGGGCGACGCGCCTGGATCACGCGGGTCCTGCCCCGCCAGATAAATCTCGCCCGTCTCTTCCGCCCGCGCCACGGGCAAAAGCACATCCGCATCGGCATTCTGTCCGAGCGAAGGATTGGTAAACGAGAAATCCGTCAGCGGCGAAAACGCGAATGTCAGCTTCGGCCCCAGCACGCCTTCCCGCGCCAATTGCCCAAGGAGCGCCAGCACCAAGCCCCCGCCCGCGCTATCGCCGCCCAAGAACACCTCGCGCCCCTCGGCCCGCAGCGCATCATAAGCCGCCCGCGCATCCTCCAAGGCCGCCGGATAGGGGTGCTCCGGTGCCAAACGGTAATCCGGCAGATACACCGGCAACCCCGTGCGCAACGCCAAAGCCGCCCCAAGCCCCGAATGCGTCCGCGCCGAGCCGAAGACATAGCCGCCGCCATGCAGATAAAGCACCGCCGCCTGATCCGACGGCCCCTTCGCCAGTTCCACTTCCAGAGCAGGCACACCGCCCAAGGCGCATTCAGTCACCGAAACCCGCCCGCGCGGCGCAAACAATACCCGCGCCTTCCGCTCGAACCCTTCCCGCACCTCGTCCGGCCCCGGTGCCTTCGCGAGGAACGGCTTCTCGAAGGCGCGCAGAAACAGGTTCAGGAACGGGCGGGCAAAGCTCATGCGCGCTTGGCCTCAATCACCTGCCAGATCCGCTCCGCCGTATTGGTGCCGTCAAAGCGCTCCAGTTCCTGAATACCCGTAGGCGAGGTCACGTTGATCTCGGTCAGCCAGTTGCCGATCACATCGATCCCCACGAAAACCTGCCCCTTTTCCTTCAGAACAGGCCCGATCCGCGCACAAATCTCGTGATCCCGCGCTGTCAGATCGACCTTCTCCGGCCGCCCGCCCACATGCATATTCGACCGCGTCTCCCCCGCCTGCGGCACCCGGTTGATCGCGCCCACCGGTTCGCCATCCACCAAGATCACCCGCTTGTCGCCTTTCGAGACATCAGGCAGGAACTTCTGCACGATGAGCGGCTCGCGCGAGAAGCCCGTGAACAGCTCGAAGAGCGACGACAGGTTCCGATCCTCCGGCGTCAACCGGAACACCCCCGCACCGCCATTGCCATAAAGCGGCTTCAGGATGATATCGCCATGGCGTTCGCGGAACGCCTTGATCGTCGCCAGATCCCGCGCAATCGCGGTGGGCGGCGTCAGATCGGGGAAGTCGAGCACCAGAAGCTTCTCGGGATAATTCCGCACCCAGAAAGGATCGTTCACCACCAGCGTTTTCGGCATCAGGCGCTGCAGAATATGCGTCGTGGTGATGTAGAACATGTCGAACGGCGGATCCTGCCGCAGCCAGACCACATCGAACTCGCTCAGATCGACTTCGGTTTCCGCACCAAGGCTGTAATGCGCCCCTTCCACCCGCTGCACCGTCACGGGCCAGCCCCGCGCCGTCACGCGGCCTTCCTGATAGGCCAGACGCTCCGGAATGTAGTAAAACAGCTCATGCCCGCGCGCCTGCGCTTCCAGCATGATGCGGAAGGTCGAATCCGCGTTGATACTGATCGGACCGATCGGGTCCATCTGGATCGCGACTCTCATCGGCAGAACTCCTTATTCGTCCTGCCTTACATGGCGCATGCCCATGAGGGAGGCAAATCAGAATTCACCAAAAGCGTTCTCGAGCACCCGAACCCGCCCCATCCCATCGACAAGCGCCAGATCGAACCTGACGTTACTCGCAATGCCCCCGGGCACCTGCGCCAGATACTCCGATGCTGCCGCCACGATCCGTTGCCTCTGCCGCGGCCCCAGCAAAAGCGCCGCCCTCTCGAAGTCACGCGCCGCCTTCACCTCGACGAAAACAAGCCCCTTCCCTTCGTCGAAAATCAGATCAATCTCGCAGCTCTGCCCGCGCCAGCGCTCCGCCAGAGCCACATATCCCGCCCGGATATAGACCCGCAAAACCGCGCCTTCCGCCGAGAACCCCATCAGGCAAGACACCTGCCCGCGCCTTTGGCGCTAAAGGCGCGCGCCTTGCCTACGCAGGCCACAACCCGCCAACGGAAACTGCACATTCTCCACAGATCGGACCGCAACGCCCATCATGCCCTCGCAAACCAGCGAGGCACCGGCCCCGCCTTACCCGTTACGCTCGATTTCCAGCGCCATCTGGTAGACCTTCCGGCGCGGCAGGCCCGTTTCTGCTGCCACCAGATCCACCGCATCCCGAATGCTCATTTCCTGCATTCTTTGCTTCAGCGCCAATTCTGGCACAGATTCGCTAATTTTCTCCGAACGCCGATCCACCAGCACAACAATCTCGCCTTTCGGCGGCTGCTCGCTTGCCGACAAGGCTAGCTCACTCAGCGTCCCGCGGCGAACCTCTTCAAATTTCTTGGTTAATTCCCGCGCGAGCGCCGCATCCCGATCCCCGAGAATCTCCGCCGCATCCGCCAGCATTGCCGCCACGCGCGCCGGAGACTCGTAGAACACCAGCGTCGCCGGAACCCCGGAAACCTCCTCCAACGCCCGCCGCCGCGCGCCCTTCGCCGAGGGCAGAAACCCTGCGAACATGAACCTGTCGGTCGGCAATCCCGCCAACGTCAGCGCCGTAATCACCGCCGAAGGCCCCGGTGCAGAGGTCACCGCATATCCCGCCTCGCGCGCCGCGCGGGCCAGATCGAAACCGGGGTCGGAAATCATCGGCGTGCCCGCTTCGGAGGCATAAAGCACCGATTTCCCCTCTCCGATCGCGGCCATCAATCGCGGCCGCATCTGCGCGCCATTATGCTCGTGATAGGAATACATCGGCCGATCCCCGATCGGAACGCCATGGATTTCCATCAACCGTCGCAAACTCCGCGTGTCTTCCGCCACCAGCACATCGGCGGACAGCAGAAGATCCAATGCCCTGAGCGTAATGTCGCGTGCCGTGCCAATCGGTGTGGCAATCAGGTACAAGCCCGCCTGCAGCGGCACATGATTAGGATTAGGCACTAGACCCGCCCTCCGTGGCGTTTATTATCCGGCATGAATCCGGGCCACAGGCCCGACCATCCCCCGAAAGCGTTCCCAGGGAGCTCGTTGCTATGTTTGCCGTTTTGTCCAGCCGCCGCAAGCTGTTCGCCCATATAGTGGCATTCCTCTCGATGGTCTGGGTGGCCGCATGCGAGCCCGTTGCCCTTGGAACATCGGCAGGTGGTCCAAACATCAATCCTTCCGAGCCGGTTGCCGTCGCGCTTCTGGTTCCGCGCGGCAGCGGCAATGCGGGCGATGATACGCTCTCTGACAGCCTCGAAAAAGCCGCACGCCTCGCGGCCAGCGATCTGGAAGGTGTGCAGATCGACCTGCGCGTCTACGGTACCGCCGGAAACCCCGCAATGGCTCAGGAAGCCGCCCTTCAAGCCGTTTCGGACGGGGCCAAGATCATTCTCGGCCCGGTTTACGCCGAAAGCGCCAATGCTGTTGCAGTGGCCGTCGCCAACAAGGGCGTGAACGTGCTTTCCTTCTCGAACAACAACACGATTGCAGGGGGCAACCTCTTCGTTCTT
This sequence comes from Paracoccaceae bacterium, assembly GCA_023260655.1. Taxonomy (GTDB): domain Bacteria; phylum Pseudomonadota; class Alphaproteobacteria; order Rhodobacterales; family Rhodobacteraceae; genus UBA9554. The sequence goes on from JALQUU010000026.1 coordinate 8,403, forward strand.
GGCAACACGTTCGACTCGAGCGCCTCCCGCCTCGTCCACTATGCGGCTCAGCAAGGCAAACGAAGCATCGTGATCGCCCATGATGCCAACGTCCCCGGCCAGCTGGGTGCCCAAGCCATCCAGAAAGCCGCCGCCTCGTCCGGCACATCCGTTGTTGGCGTCGTCGATTACGAATTGAGCCAAACTGGCGTTCTCGGGGCAGTGCCGCGCATCAAGCAGTCTGTTACGGATGGAACGGCCGATGCAATTTTCCTCACCGCCAACACCGCAGGCGCCCTGCCTATGCTGGGTCAACTCCTCCCCGAACAAGGCGTTTCGCCAGCAGAAGTGCAGTTCGTGGGCCTTTCCCGTTGGGACATCCCGGCCCAGGCCATGGAACTTCCGGGCCTTCAGGGCGGCTGGTTCGCCATTCCCGACCCGACCATGACCGCCGCCTTCTCCTCGCGCTATCAGGAGGCCTACGGCACCGTGCCCCACGCCATCGGCGGCCTTGCGTATGATGGTATCGCCGCCATCGGCGCGCTGGTTCGCCAAGGCAAGTCGAACGCGCTCACGGCAGCCGCCCTCACCCAAGGCGCAGGCTTCCAAGGCACGGGTGGCGTGTTCCGCCTTCTCGCCGACGGCACCAACGAGCGCGGCCTCGCCGTCGCCACGATCCGCGACAAGCAACTCGTCGTGATCGACCCCGCTCCCAAATCCTTCGGTGGCATCGGATTCTGACCCGATCATGATCACACTCTCTCTTCCGCCCGTCCCCGGTGGGGCCCCCCTTCCTTGCCCGGCGGAGGAGATTTTCAACGCTCCCGCCGTGGCCCGCGCCCTCTCTGACGCGCTGGCCACAGGAGAACAGGATCGCGCCGTTGTTGTCCCGATCCTGAACGAAGCGCGCAAATCCGGCATGGCCGCCATCGAAGCCGCCCTCATGCGCACCCCCGCCGAAGCGCGCCCCGTCACCCGCGCCATCGCGTGGCTCACCGATTGCCTCGTCGTGGCCGCCCTCGCGGTGGCCGACACCGCCCTCGTCCCCGACCCATCAACCGACCGCCTCGCGGTTCTCGCTGTCGGCGGCTACGGGCGCGGCGAAATGGCGCCCCAGTCCGACGTCGATCTCCTCTTCCTCTCCGACCCGAAGAACAGCCCGCGTTCGGACAAGGTCGTCGAGATGATGCTCTACATCCTCTGGGATCTGCGCCTCAAAGTCGGCCATGCCACCCGCACCATCAAGGATTGCCTCAAACTCGGCGCCGAGGATTTCACCATCCGCACTGCGCTCCTCGAACAGCGCTTCCTCACGGGTGACACTGCCCTTGCCGCAGATCTCGACAGCCGCCTCAAGCGCGAGCTCTTCAAGAACACCGCCCGCGAATTCATCGAAGCCAAACTCGCCGAACGCGACCAGCGCCACGAAAAGCAGGGCCAGCGCTACATGGTGGAGCCGAACGTCAAGGAAGGCAAAGGCGGCCTCCGCGATCTCCAGTCACTCTTCTGGATCGCGAAATACCTCCACGGCGTCCAGAATGCCGCCGAACTTGTCACCCTTGGCGTCTTCCGCGCCGAGGAATTCGACATGTTCATCCGCGCCGAAGACTTCCTCTGGACCGTCCGCTGCCACCTCCACGTCCTCGCAGGCCGCCCGACCGAGCAACTCACCTTCGACATGCAGGTCCAGGTCGCCGAGCGCATGGGCTACAAAGACAAAGGCGGCCGCCGCGCTGTCGAGCATTTCATGCAAGACTTCTTCCGCCACGCCACTGGCGTCGGCGATCTCACACGCATCTTCCTCACCAAGCTGGAAGCGATGCATGTGAAGTCCGAGCCGCTCCTCGAACGCATCTTCCGCCGCACACCCAAGGTCAAAGCGGGCTACACCGTGATCCACAACCGGATCATGCCGAAAGACGAGAAGGCCTTCCTCACCGATCCGCTGAACCTCCTCCGGCTCTACGAAGAAGCGCTCCGCACCGGCCTCCTCATCCACCCCGATGCGATGCGCCTCGTGCAAGCGAACCTGCATCTCATCACCGATGACGTCCGCACCGATCCGGAAGCCCAGCGCATCTTCTTCGATACACTCCTGAAACACGGCAACCCCGAACGCGCGCTCCGCCGGATGAACGAACTTGGCGTGCTCTCGGCCTTCATCCCCGAGTTTGCGCCGATCGTCGCCATGATGCAGTTCAACATGTATCACAGCTACACGGTCGACGAGCACATCATCCAGACCATCCGCGTCCTCAGCCAGATCGAACACGAGGAACTCACCGAAGAGCTTCCCGTTGCCTCCGGCATCCTCGCCGAAGGCGTGAACCGCAAAGTCCTATACACCGCGCTCCTCCTCCATGACATCGGCAAAGGCCGCGACGAGGATCACTCGGTTCTGGGGGCCCAGATTTGCCGCAAGGTGGCTCCGCGGCTCGGCCTCAACAAGGCCGATGCCGAAACTGTGGAATGGCTGGTGCGCTACCACCTCCTGATGTCCGACATGGCGCAGAAACGCGACCTCTCGGACCCCCGCACGCTCCGCGATTTCGCCAAGGCCGTGAAAACCAAGAAGCGGCTCGATCTGCTGACCGTCCTCACCGTCTGCGATATCCGCGGCGTCGGCCCCACCACGTGGAACAACTGGAAAGCCATGCTGATCCGGCAACTCCACAAGGAAACCGCCAACGCGCTCGAACACGGTCTCGAAGAGATCAACCGCGAGAACCGTGGGGCTGAATCCCGCAAACGCCTGCGCGACGCGCTCGACGGCTGGGATCCCGCCGATCTCCGCGTCGAAACCGGGCGGCATTATCCGCCTTACTGGCAGGGCCTCGACACGGCGACGCATGTCGTCTTCGCCAACCTCCTGCGCAATCTCGGCACCGATGAAATCCGCATCGACCTCCACCCCGATATCGACCGTGACGCCACCCGCGCCTGTTTCGCGCTGGCCGATCACCCCGGTATCTTCTCCCGCCTCGCGGGCGCACTGGCGATCATGGGGGCAAACGTCGTCGATGCGCGCACCTATACCTCCAAGGATGGCTACGCGACTGCCGTCTTCTGGGTGCAGGATGCCGATGGCCACCCCTACGAGGTTTCACGCCTGCCTCGTCTCACGCAGACGATCCACAAGATCCTGAAAGGTGAAGTGAAAGCCACCGAAGCGATCCAGTCGAAAGACAAGATCAAGAAGCGCGAACGCGCTTTCCGCGTGCCCACCTCGATCACCTTCGACAACGAAGGCTCCGAAATCTACACGATCATCGAAGTGGATACCCGCGACCGTCCGGGCCTTCTCTTCGACCTCACCCGCTCGCTCGCTGCCAATAACGTCTACATCGCCTCCGCTGTGATCGCGACCTATGGCGAACAGGTGGTCGATACCTTCTACGTCAAGGATATGTTCGGCCTCAAATTCCACGCCGCCTCGAAACGCGAAAAGCTCGACAAGAAGCTCCGCGAAGCCATCGAGAAAGGCGTCGACCGCGCGCTGGCCTGATCTCCGATTTCCGGCTTGAAAACCCGCTTCTTACCCCCGCTCCGTGCGGTGGGGTAAGAATTCGGCAGGCCTGCGCAACGTCATGACGCAAGCCATACACATGCCATACGCAATCCATACCCTTCGGAAACGGGTTTTCGGGCGTTAATCCGGGCGCTCGGTGCGTTAACGTCTGCGCCGGAACGCGCCCTTGAATTCGCTGAATTTAAGCGCGCCCAGCACATGGGCGAAGCCGAAATAGCTGCCCATGCCCAGAACGATCAGCACCAGAAGTGCCAGATAGCGCCAGCCCGGCATTCCGAGGAACGGCGTCAGCCCCACCATCGCCACCCAGAGCACGCCACCCATCATCAGCGAGGCCAGAACAATGCGCGGCATCCGCTTGCGGAACCGCTCATCGAACCGCGCCACATCCCCCATTGGCCGCGTGCCCGCATAGAGCAACCCGACCATCGCCCAAGCCGCCAAAGTGGTGGCAATCGCACAGGCGATCCAGCCGATCACAGGGGCCAACCCGATAGCAATCGCCGCGTTGACGATCATCGCGCCTAGGGCATAGCGGAAGGGGGCCTTGGTATTTTCTCTAGCGTAGAAAAGGGGTTGCAGGAGCTTTTGCAAAACGAACGCTGGTAGCCCCAAGCCGTAAACCATCACCGCCAGAGCAATCGCCGCCACATCGTCCGCCGTGGTCGCCCCGCGCTGGAAAAGCACGGAAACGAGCGGTATCGGGATCACCACCAAGGCCACCGCCGAAGGCAGCGTCAGCGCCAAGCTGATTTCCGAGGCACGCGACAGAGCATACCGCGCGCCCGCATCATCCTGCGCCTTCAGGCGGCGCGAAAGGTCCGGCAAAAGCACGACCCCAATCGCGATGCCCACCACGCCCAATGGGAGCTGATAGAGGCGGTCAGCGGCATAGAGCCAACCCACAGCGCGGTCGAAATAGGAAGCCACCTGCTGACCCACCAACAGGTTAACCTGCACCACCCCGCCCGCCAAAGCCGCCGGAACCGCCACAGCCACGAGATGTTTCATCTCCGGCGACCATTTCGGCCGCCCCGGAAGCATCAGAATCCCGGCTTTTTTCGCGGCAAACCAAACAAGTAGCGCCTGCGCGACCCCTGCAAACGGGATCCCCCAAACCAGCGCCCGCGCCACGTCTCCGCCGATAAAAATCGCCACGGCCATCGAAGTCACGAGGATAATGTTTAACAAAACCGGCGCCGCCGCCGCCGCCGCGAAATGCCCCAAAGCGTTCAGAACACCCGACAGAAGCGCCGCCAGCGAGATGAACAGAATGTAAGGAAACGCGATCCGCCCGAACTCCACAGAGAGCGCAAACTGCTCCTGCCCCGCGAATCCCGAAGCCAGCCCCCAGATTAACCAAGGCATCGCCAGCTGCGCCAAAAGGGTGAGCGCGATCAGCACCGTCAGAAGCCCCGAGAACGCCTCCCGAGCAAACGCCCCCGCATCCTCCCCACCCTGAACTTTCTTCGAGAAAATGGGCACAAACGCCGTATTGAACGCCCCTTCAGCGAAGAAGCGCCGGAACATATTGGGTAGCCGGAAGGCCACCACGAAGGCCTCATAGGCAGGCCCCGTCCCGAGCCACGCGAGGATCATCGCGTCGCGCACAAATCCTAAAATCCGGGAGGCAAGCGTCCAGAACCCCACAGTCAGAAAGCCGGACATCAGTCGAATTGGTTTCACCGGCGCACCTTCTGGCCAAGCTACGTTATCCTGTGACCTATCCTATCGCCCCAAAATGCGAAAGGGGCGCTCGCGGCGCCCCTTCCTTTCGTTGATCAAGCGGCCTTCTTCTGGCCGAAGCGGCCGTAGAAGCTCTGGCCCTTCTCGGCCATCTCCCGCAAGAGCGCCGGGCACTTGAAACGCGTACCATAAGCGGCTTCCAACTGGTCACAACGCTCTGCCGCATACTCGGCACCGAGCATATCCAGCCACGAGAACGGCCCGCCAGACCACGGCGCAAAGCCCCAGCCAAGGATCGCGCCCACGTCGCCTTCGCGGATGTCCATCAGCACACCCTCTTCCAGCGCCCGCACGGCTTCCAGAACCTGCGAGAACATCAGGCGGTGCTGCACATCGATCAGCTCGGGCTGCGCATCTGCCTCAGCCGTGTACTTGTCACGCAGGCCTGGCCAGATACCGAGGCGCTTGCCGGCTTCGTCATAGGCGTAATAGCCCGACTTCGACTTCCGCCCCATCCGGCCCTGATCGTAGAGCCAGAACAGAACCTCGTCTGCCGCGCCTGCATCATAGGCATTGCCCAAGGCCGCCTTGGTCGCCTTGGCGATCTTCACGCCAAGATCGATCGAGGTTTCGTCGTTGAGCTGCAGCGGCCCCACGGGGAAGCCCAGCATCCGTGCCGCATTCTCGATCAGCGCCGGTTCAACGCCCTCGCCCACCATCCGCACACCTTCGTTGATGTAGGGGATGATGCAGCGGTTCGCGTAGAAGAAGCGCGCGTCATTCACCACGATCGGGGTCTTGCGGATCTGGCGCACGTAGTCGAGTGCCTTCGCTACAGCGCGGTCACCGGTCTTCTCGCCTTTGATGATCTCCACCAGCGACATCTTCTCGACAGGCGAGAAGAAGTGGATACCGATGAACTGCTCGGGGCGCGACGAGGCCTTGGCGAGCCCCGAAATCGGCAGGGTCGAGGTGTTCGACGCATAGATGCAATCCGCCGGGATCACGGCTTCGGCCTTCGCCGTCACTTCCGCCTTCACGCCCGGATCTTCGAACACGGCTTCGATGATCAGATCACAATCGGCCAAGGCCGCGTAATCGGTCGTCGGCGTGATCAGTGAGAGCAGCGCTTCTTTCTTCTCAGGCGTCGAACGGCCCTTCTTGATGCCGCCATCGGCGTATTTCTCGGAATAGGCCTTGCCGCGATCTGCCGCTTCCTGCGTGGAGTCGATCAGAACCACTTCGATGCCAGCCAAAGCCGAGACCAGCGCAATCCCTGCGCCCATCATGCCAGCCCCCAGAACGCCCAGCTTTTTCACGCGCTGATCGTCCACATTGGCAGGCCGCACAGCACCCTTTTCCAGCGCTTCCTTGTTGAGGAAGAGCGACCGGATCATCGCCGCCGAAGACGGGTTCATCAGCACATGCGTAAACCAACGCGCTTCGATCTTGAGTGCCGTGTCGAAGGGCACCATAGCACCTTCATACACAGCCGAAAGCAGCGCCTTCGGTGCCGGATAGGCCCCTGCGGTCTTGCCGTTGATCATGGCCGAGGCCCCAACGAAGGTCTGGAAACCAGCGGGGTGATACGGAGCGCCCCCCGGCATCTTGTAGTCCTTCTTGTCCCATGGCTTCACGCAATCAGCGTCGGTGGCCTTCAGAACCCACTCTTTCGCCGCCGCGACCGGATCTTCGACCACTTCGTCAATGAGGCCCGCGCCCTTGGCTTTCTTCGGGTCCAGCATCTTGCCTTCCAGAAGGAAAGGTGCCGCCATCATCGCACCCAGCTTGCGCGCAAGGCGGGTCGTGCCGCCTGCACCGGGGAAAATCCCCACGAGGATTTCTGGCAGGCCGATCTTGGCCTTGGGGTTATCGGCCACGAAAATGCGGTGGCAAGCAAGCGGCAGCTCGAAGCCGATGCCAGCCGCTGTGCCCGGAAGCGCTGCCGCCACGGGCTTGGCACCTTTCAGGGTCTTCGGGTCCATCCCTGAGCGTTCGATTTTCCGCAGAAGGGCGTGCATCTGCATGATTCCTTCGAAGAGGCCCTTCGCAGGCTCGTCGCCGGCATTAGCGCGCATATCCGCCAGCACGTTGAGGTCCATACCGCCCGCAAATTCTTTCTTGCCAGAGGTGATGACGATGCCTTTCACGGCTTCGTCGGCAAGGGCCTTGTCCACGCAGTCGTTGAGTTCCAGAAGCGCCTCGCCAGACATGACGTTCATGCTCTTGCCGGGGCAGTCCCACGTGATGATTGCGACGCCATCGGCGTCTGTATTCATGGTGAAATCGGTCATTTCTTTACACTCCCCGCGCTTACACACGTTCGATGATGGTGGCCGCACCCATGCCGGATGCGATGCAAAGGGTCGCGAGGCCCATCTCCTTGTCCTGACGCTCCAACTCATCAAGGAGCGTGCCGATGATGATCGCGCCAGTTGCCCCGAGCGGGTGGCCCATGGCGATAGAACCGCCGTTCACGTTCACCAGAGCCGGATCAACGTCGAAGGCCTGTTGGAACAAGAGCACGACCGACGCGAAGGCTTCGTTGACTTCGAAGAGGTCGATATCCTTGATCGACAGGCCGCTGTCTTTCAGGATTTTCTGGGTCGCCGGAACCGGGCCCGTGAGCATGATCGTCGGATCGGTGCCGATCTTGGCCGTGGCGCGGATGCGGGCGCGCGGCTTGATACCCATGCGCTCGCCGAACTCCTTGTTGCCGATCAAAACGCCCGCCGCACCGTCGACGATCCCCGAGGAGTTACCCGCGTGGTGGATGTGGTTGATGCGTTCGAATTGCGGATACTTGAGCAGCGCCACCTTGTCGAAACCGGGCATCATCTCGCCCATGTCCTTGAACGAGGGCTTCAGCGCGCCCAATGCCTGCATATCGGTGCCGGGGCGGATGAACTCGTCATAGGAGAGGATTTCGAGCCCGTTGATGTCGCGCACCGTGATGACCGACTTCTCGAACCGCTTCGCATCCCAAGCCGCCTTCGCGCGCTTCTGGGATTCCACTGCCAAGGCGTCCGCCTGATCGCGGGTGAAGCCGTATTTCGTGGCGATCAAGTCCGCCGAAATGCCCTGCGGCACGAAGTATGTGTTCATCGCGAGGTTCGGATCCGCCGCGATGGCCGCACCGTCCGACCCCATCGCCACGCGCGACATCATCTCAACGCCGCCCGCGATGTAAGCGTCACCCGCACCGCCCTTGACCTGATTCGCCGCAAGGTTAACGGCTTCCATGCCCGAGGCGCAGAAACGGTTTATCGCAAGGCCCGGAATCGACTCGTCCAACTCCGACGCCAAAACCGCCGACCGAGCCAAACAAGCCCCCTGCTCCATCACCTGGGTCACGTTCCCCCAGATCACATCCTCGACCGCATGGCCTTCCAGATTGTTCCGTTCTTTCAATGAGTCAAGCACCTGAGCCGAGAGGCGAACGGAGGTGACTTCATGCAGACTACCATCCGGGCGGCCCTTGCCACGCGGCGTGCGCACGGCGTCATAAATATAGGCTTCGGTCATTTTTCTCTCCTTAATCAAGCCCGGTCCGAGGGGTTTCCGGGCATCAAATCGTATGGATGTTTCCAGCCGGGTTGCTGCGAGATGTTGGTGAGCCAGCGGTCGATATTGGCCCATTCCTTGCGGTCGAAGCCGAAAGGCTCGGGGTAATAAAGGTAGCCACAGCAGGCGATATCCGCGTTTGTAATGGCATTCCCGACAAGCCAGTCGCGGCCCTCCAAGGCCGCGTTAAGGGTCTGGTAGGCCGCCTTCAAGCGCCCCTGCGTAAAGCCGATCACTTCTTTCGGGCGTTTGTCTTCCGGCAGGAAGTTCATCAGGAAGCGTGTCATCCCAGCTTGGCTCGACATCTTGTGGTTATCCCAGAAGAGCCAACGCATGACTTCGCGGGCTTCAGCGGCCGTTTCACCGCCGAACTTCCCGGTTTTTTCGGTGACATACATCTGCATGACACCCGATTGCGTCAGGACAAGATCACCGTCCTCGAGCAGAGGGGCCTCGCCCATCACGTTCTTTGCACGAAACTCGGGTGCGCGCGTGGCTCCACCGAAGAAATCAACAAAAACGGGTTCCCATGCCAAGCCCGACAATTCCAGCGCAAGCGCCGCCTTGTAGGAGTTCCCGCTTTCCCCAAAGCAGTGCAATTTGATCGTCATTTCTCTCTCCCCATTCCCATTGGTGCCCGCGCGCGGGTCACTTTTTCTTGCCGGAGAAGCTCCGGGCGATCAGTTCTTTCATGATTTCGTTTGTGCCGCCGTAGATGCGCTGCACCCGCGCATCGGCCCACATTTCGCCAATCGCGTATTCCTGCATAAATCCATAGCCGCCATGCAGTTGCAGGCAGGCATCCAGAACCTCTCCCTGCATATCCGTCGTCCACCACTTGGCCATCGCGGCCTTTTCTACGCTGAGTTCACCTTTGAGGTGTTCGGTGATGCACTCGTCAACAAAAGCACGCGCGACCTTCGTTTTGGTCAGGCATTCGGCCAGAACAAACCGTGTGTTCTGGAACTGGGTGAGCGGGCCACCAAAAGCCTGGCGTTCATTGCAATAGGCGATGGTGCGCTCGACTGCGCCTTCCATTGCACCCACAGCCCCACAAGCGATGATCAAGCGCTCCTGCGGGAGCTGCTGCATCATCTGGTAGAAGCCCTTCCCTTCTTCCAGCCCGAGAATGTTTTCGGGCGGCACCGGCACGTTGTCGAAGAAGAGCTCCGAGGTATCGGCGGCATGCATCCCGATTTTCTGTAGGTTGCGCCCACGCGCGAAACCCGGTGCATTCTCGGTTTCAACGACCACAAGCGAGACGCCTTTTGAACCCAGCGCCGGATCGGTTTTCGCGGCGACAATCACTAGATCGGCATGCTGGCCGTTCGAGATGAACGTCTTCTGCCCCGTCAACCGATAGACATTGCCGTCTTTGACAGCCCGCGTCTTGATGGCTTGCACATCGGAACCGGTGGAGGGCTCCGTCATCGCCAAAGCGCCAACCATCTCGCCCGTGGCCATTTTCGGAAGCCAGCGTTTCTTCTGCTCTTCGGTGCCGTAGGCGAGGATATAATGGGCAACGATCCCGGAATGGATCGGCGTGCCCCAGCTTGCCAGATTGGCGCGGGGGTGCTCCATGAAGATCACCGCTTCATGGCCGAAATCGCCGCCTGCGCCGCCGTATTCCTCAGGGATAGACGGGCAGAGAAGCCCTTGAGCTCCCGCTTGGTTCCAAGCATCACGATCCATTATGCCGGCTTTGCGCCAGCGCTCGAAATGCGGCGACCATTCTTCCCGGATGAAGCGGGCCGTCATTTCGGCCAGCATTGTATGCTCTTCGGTCATCCATGAAGATTGTGCGGTCATTCCAGCCTCCCCTGCCAGTTTTGGATTTGGGGGGCGAAGGCCCCCCAGACCAATCTTAGAAGTTCGCGGCGTCGAGGTTCATCACCGGGTCCGCGCCGGAGTTGATCCGGGCGAGGTGCAGCGACGTTGCCGGAAGCCGACGAGCCATGTAGTAGCGCCCCGTTGCCAGTTTCGTCTCATGGAACGTTGCGTCTGCCGCGCCATTCTCCAACGCCTCCAGCGAAGCCTTCGCCATCATGCCCCACATCAGACCAAGGCAAACATGGCCGAAAAGGTGCATGAAGTCGTTCGAACCGGCCAGAGCTGCGTTCGGGTTTTTCATGCCGTTCTGCATGAAGAACATCGCCGCCGCCTGAAGATCTTTGGAGGCCACCTTCAACGGATCGAGAAAGTCTTTCTTCAGCGCTTCATTACCGTCGTTTTCTTTGATGAAGTTCTTCACCAGTTCGAAGAAGGCCATCACGTGCTTGCCGCCATCCTGCGCGAGCTTGCGCCCAACGAGGTCGAGCGCCTGAACGCCGTTTGCACCTTCATAGATCATCGCGATGCGTGCATCGCGGGTGAACTGCGACATGCCCCATTCTTCGATGTAGCCATGGCCACCATAGACCTGCTGGGCCTTGACGGTCATGTCGTAGCCTTCATCGGTGAGGAAGCCCTTGATTACCGGCGTGAGCAGCGAAATGAGGCCATCTGCGGCGGCATCGTCGTTGCGCTGCGCACGGTCGATGAGGGCTGCGCCCCAGAACATGAAGGCGCGAGCGGCTTCGATGAAGCTCTTCTGGTCCATCAGCGAGCGACGGATATCGGGGTGAACGATCAGCGGATCCGCCGGGCCGTTGGGGTTCTTCACCCCGGTCACATCCCGGCCCTGAAGACGGTCTTTCGCATAAGCAAGCGCGTTCTGATAAGCCACATCAGCTTGAGCAAGGCCCTGCATGCCCACGCCAAGACGCGCTTCGTTCATCATGGTGAACATGGCGCGCATGCCCTTGTGTTCTTCGCCAAGAAGGAAACCGGTGGCCTCGTCATAGTTCATGACGCATGTGGCGTTGCCATGGATGCCCATCTTCTCTTCGAGCTTCCCGCAAGAAACGCCATTGCGCGCCCCGAGGCTGCCATCCGCATTCACCATGAATTTCGGCACGATGAAGAGAGAAACACCCTTGATCCCTTCCGGGCCGCCCTGGATCTTGGCCAGAACGAGGTGGATGATGTTCTCGCTCATATTGTGCTCACCAGCCGAGATGAAAATCTTCTGGCCGGAGATCTTGTAGGAGCCATCGCCGTTCGGCACGGCTTTCGTCCGCATCATGCCGAGGTCGGTACCGCAATGGGGTTCGGTGAGGTTCATCGTGCCCGTCCATTCGCAGGACGTCATCTTCGGAAGATAGGTTTCTTTCTGCTCTTGCGTGCCATGCGCGAGGATGGCGGAGGCCGCGCCATGCGTCAGCCCTTGGTACATCGTGAACGCTTGGTTGGAGGCGGAGAAATACTCGCCAACGGCCGTGCCCATGATATGCGGCAGGCCCTGACCACCGAATTCTTCGGGCATATCGAGCGCGGTCCAGCCGCCTTCGCGGACTTGGTCAAACGCGGCCTTGAAGCCCGTCGGGGTGCGGACGACACCGTTTTCAAGCACGCAGCCCTCGCGGTCGCCAACAGCGTTCAAAGGGAACAGTACTTCCGAGGTAAGCTTGCCGGCTTCTTCCAGCACCGCGCCCGTGAATTCCGGATCAAGATCACTGAATCCCGGAATGTCAGACTGCGAGACCTTCAGCACATCGTGGAGCAGGTATTGCGTGTCTTTGACCGGTGCGATGTAGCTAGGCATAATTTTCTCCCTTACCTCGAAAAATGCTCGGAACGCTTACTCGGCGGTGTTCCGCGTTGATTTCATGGACGAGATCATGCGCTCGCCCCATTTCATCTGCTCGGCCAGATCGGCGATGGCTTCATTCAGCTCGTCGCGCTGGCGAACAAGGTCATCCATACGGGTTTGCGCAACCTCGTAGGTCTTCTCCAGCTGCGTCACCTGCTCTTCGCCGCGCTTGTAAAGTTCAAGAAGCTGGCGAATTTCTTCGAGGCTGAAGCCAAAGCGTTTGCCCCGGATAATCAGCTTCAAGCGAGCGCGGTCACGGTGTGTGAATAGGCGCTTCTGACCCTCGCGGATCGGGAAGAGTAGCTCTTTCGACTCGTAGAAACGAAGCGTCCGCGGGGTGACGTCATAGGCGTCGCACATCTCGCGAATGGTCATAAGTTTATCGGTCATGGTTGTGCCTTTGGTTCGCAATCTGGCGCCGAGATGTGCAATTGGTTGAGTCGTTACAACAGCATTTCATGTTGACGTAACCGATACGTCACGTCACATTTTCGTTGACGTAAGATCAAGCAACGTAATGTGACTTTGGGAGATACAAAATTTCCCGCCCACCGCCGAAAGCGACGCCTCTGCAGCTAGAAATTCGCTGTTCAGTAACTGGAATTGGAACTTTTGACGCTCAGAGGGCAGCCAAACTCTTGGCCACCGAAGCGCGCAATTCGGTGAGTTCCTTGTGCGCTTCCTCGATCTGGCGGCGTTGTTCCTCAAGCTCGGTAAGCTGCCGATCAGCCATTTTGATCCAAGCCTGCATTTGCGCCTCGGTGCCTTCTTTCTCGTAGATCAGAAGCCACTGGCGGATCTCTTCCAGGGCGAAACCGAATTTACGCCCCCGGAGGATGAGCGTCATCCGCGCGCATTCCCTTGATCCGTACCACCGGGCGCGGCCATCGCGTTCGGGGGAGAGAAGTTCGATGTATTCGTAGTATCGCAAGGTCCGAGGCGTCACGTCGAACTTCGCGCACATTTCTTTGAACGATAGTTTTTTATCCGACATCGCTTCTGGACCACTTATTGCTGCGCACAGTCTGACCGAAGGAGAACTTCTGCGCCAGCCCTGTCTGTTTCGCGACAAGTAATAGAAAGAGTTGGTTAGGAAGTGCAATATTTTTTCCGCCTGGTGGAATAATTTTCCGCAAATTCCAAAGACGGGCTATGACAGGCTTGGCATTTGCCGAAAGAAGGCATTTAACAGTGGCAAACCCAGTCGAGGAAGCACCTTGGACAAGACCTCCATTGCCAAACACTTCATCACGGCAATTCCGCATGCGCGGGAATTGGGTATGTCGCTAGATAGTCTGAGCGAAGGTATCGCTGTGATGTCTATGCCCTACGACGAACGTTTCATCGGCGATCCGGAAACGGGTGTGATCCATGGCGGAGCAGTTTCGGCGCTTCTGGATACTTGTTGTGGTGCTGCGGTGATGAGCCACCCACGCAGCCCGGGCGGGACGGCGACTATTGATCTCCGCATCGACTATATGCGCGCCGCGACGCCCGGTCAGGCCATTCGCGCCAGAGCGGAATGCTACCACGTGACACGAAATGTAGCTTTCGTGCGCGCGACCGCAACCGATGATGACGACTCCCTCCCTGTGGCAACGGCTGCCGGAAGCTTCACTGTGGAAGGCTTGAAATGAATACGCGTAAACGGCCCGAACCGGTGCAAGTTGTGAAGCAGCGCCGTGACGCGGCGCTCAAGGCACTGGTGCACGGCGTGCCCTATATCCAGTTTCTGGGCGTCGAATTCGATCGCCGGGGCGATGAGCTCACGGCTGTTCTGCCATTCGCAGACAAGCTGATCGGAAACCCCATACTGCCCGCAATTCATGGTGGCGTCACAGCCGCGTTTCTGGAGATCACAGCCGTCATCTGCCTGAGTTGGGCTACGCTTTGGGAAGAGATTGAAACTGGGGCCTTCGATCCAGAGAACCTGGTCGGTGGCAAGATGCCGAGGCTTCCCAAGACTGTCAGCTTTACCGTCGATTATCTTCGCTCCGGCCTGCCGCGTGACGCTTATGCCCGCGCGCAAGTCAACCGCTCGGGGCGCCGCTATGCGAGCGTCCATGTCGAGGCGTGGCAGGACAATCGCGAACGTCCCTTTGCGCAAGCGACGGGTCATTTCCTCATGCCGAAACGGGGTCTGGAAAGCGAAGAATAAAAACGTTTCGCCATGGCATGGGATCGTGAGTGATTAAGAAAGCTACGCGGTATGGCGAATTCTTCTGACACCCAACCACAGATCACCCATCAACGCGTTCTGGCACTTGCCCTGCCGATCCTTGCGGCGAATGTCACGGTACCGATCCTTGGGGCAGTCGATACGGCCGTCGTCGGGCAAATGGCCGAAGCCGCACCAATTGGGGCTGTCGGGATCGGTGCAATCATTCTTTCAGCGGTGTACTGGGTTTTCGGCTTCCTCCGGATGGGCACGACCGGGTTGGTGAGCCAAGCACGGGGCGCGCGGAACAGGGATGAGACGATCAACCTTTTGGCACGCGCGCTTCTGATGGGCGGCTTTGCTGGAGTGGGGCTTTTACTGCTCCAGCCTTTGATCTTCTGGGGCGCGTTCCGGTTGGCCCCAGCCAGTGCGGAAGTCGAAACACTCGCAACCTCCTACATGCGTATCCGGATATGGTCCGCCCCTGCTGCGATCATGCTCTACGGGCTAACCGGATGGCTCATTGCCATGGAGCGAACGCGGGCGGTTCTGGCGCTGCAACTGCTAATGAACGGTCTCAATATCGGGTTCGATCTCTGGTTCGTTCTGGGGTTCGGCTGCGGCGTGAACGGCGTAGCCTTTGCCACGCTCTTGGCCGAATGGGGCGGGCTTGCGTTCGGGCTCTGGATCGTGCGCGAGCAGCTTCGCGAAACGGTCTGGCGGCGCAAAGAGAACCTGCTGAACCGCCAAGCATTGCGCACCATGGGTGTGGTCAACTTCGACATCCTGATCCGGTCGCTTCTCCTCCAAGCGATTTTTGTGTCTTTCCTCTTCATCAGCGCGGATTTTGGCGACGTGACTTTGGCCGCCAATCAGGTCTTGGTGCAATTCCTGAGCATCTGCGCCTATGCCCTCGACGGGTTTGCCTATGCCGCCCAGTCCCTAGTGGGCCAAGCCTTTGGCGCTCGTGATCCGGGTGGGGTTCGTCGCACGGCGCAGATGACCAGTCTTTGGGCGGTTATTGCGACGTTGCTTCTAGTTGGTGCCTTCGGCTTCGGGGGGAGCAGCTTGATCGACTATATGACCAACGCCCAAGATGTGAGGGCGGAGGCGCGTGTTTACCTCCCCTATCTTGTCGTCTCGCCGATCCTCGCCCTTGCCGCTTACATGATGGACGGCATCTTCATCGGCGCGACGCGGTCGCGCGATATGCGGCAGATGATGCAGGTGAGTTTTGCCATTTACGCTCTGGCGGCTTGGGGCCTCACGCAAACGCTTGGAAACCATGGCCTTTGGCTGGCTCTGATCGTTAGCTTGGTCGCGAGAGGATTAACGCTCGCCGCAAGATACCCTGCGCTGGAGCGCGCGGCGGAATGAAAAGAGGCGCAACTTTCGTTGCGCCTCGTAGCAAGATCAGGCCAGTGCTTCGTCACACCGCCCGCAGGTGGCGTCGTGACTATGCGAGCCGACATCGGGCAAGATCTTCCAGCAGCGCTGGCACTTTTCGCCTTCGGCTTCTTTGAAGACCACAGCCACACCCGGAACATCCTCAAGCCGGAAAGCCTCCGACGGAGCAGCTTCACCCGATAGTTCCAGCGCCGAGGTGATGCAAACGTCGGTGAAATCTACGCTTGCGAGTGCCGAGCGGAGTTCTGCATCCTCGACATGAACGACCGGAGCCGCTTCCAAGGACGCACCGATGACTTTCGCCGTTCGCTGGACTTCGAGCGCTGCCGTGACAACACGACGAGCCGCGCGGACCTTGGACCATTTGGCCGCGAGGGCCTCATTGCGCCATGCAAAGGGCGTTTCCGGAATATCGGTGAGGTGCACCGAGCTTTCCTCGCCCGGATAACGCTCGAGCCAGACCTCTTCCATGGTGAAGACGAGGACCGGCGCGAGCCATGCGGTGAGGCGGTGGAAAAGGATATCCATCAAGGTGCGCGATGCGCGACGGCGGGCCGTATCACCGTCGCAATAGAGCGTGTCTTTGCGGATATCGAAGTAGAAGGCCGAGAGATCGACGGTCGCGAAGGTGAAGACCTCTTTGAACACACCTTGGAAGTCGTAAGCGGCGTAGCCTTTGCGCACTTTCTCGTCGAGTTCTGCCAAACGGTGCAGAACCCAGCGTTCGAGTTCCGGCATGTCTTCCGGTGCCACGCGATCGGCTTCGGTGAAGTCCGGCAGCGAGCCCAAGAGGAAGCGCATGGTGTTGCGGAGGCGGCGGTAGCTATCGGCCACACCCTTAAGGATTTCTTTACCAATGCGCAGGTCGACCGTGTAGTCGGACTGGGCGACCCAGAGGCGCAGGATATCCGCGCCGTATTCGTCGATCACCTCTTGCGGCGCCACGGTATTGCCGAGCGATTTGGACATCTTGTTGCCCTTCTCGTCCAGCGTGAAGCCGTGCGTGAGCACGCCACGATACGGCGCGCGGCCGATTGTGCCGCAGGCTTGCAGCATCGAGGAGTGGAACCAGCCGCGGTGCTGGTCCGTGCCCTCTAGATATAGATCCGCCAAGCCATCGTCGGAGCCGTCTTCGCGATCGCGCAGAACGAAGGCGTGGGTCGATCCGGAATCGAACCAGACGTCGAGGATGTCAAACACCTGATTGTAGTCTTCCGAGTTGACGATGCCACCAAGGAACCGCTCTTTCGCGCCTTCGACATACCAACTATCAGCGCCTTCGGCTTCGAATGCCTCAACGATGCGCGCGTTCACTTCCGGATTGCGGAGAAGGAAGTCCGCATCCGTGGGCTTGGCGCCTTTCTTGGTGAAACAGGTGAGCGGAACGCCCCATGCGCGCTGGCGCGAGAGCACCCAGTCAGGGCGCGCTTCGATCATCGAATAGAGGCGGTTGCGGCCGGTTTGCGGGGTCCATTGCACGAGTTGGTCAATGGAGGTCAGTGCCCGCTGGCGGATCGTTTTGCCGTAAGTGTCCTGACCGTCGCCCACTTCGCGGTCGATGGAGGCGAACCACTGCGGCGTATTACGATAGATCACCGGGGCTTTGGAACGCCACGAGTGCGGATAGCTGTGCTTGAGCTTGGCTTTCCCGAAAAGCCCGCCCGCCAGAGCCATCGCCTTGATGTTCGAGACGTTGGCAGGGCCTTCCTTGCCATCGGGCAGGATGATGTGCTGGCCCGCGAAGAGCGGCAAGTCCTTACGATAGGAGCTGTCTTCGGTGACGTTATAGGTCATCGGCAAGCCGAACTTGAGGCCAAGCTGATAGTCGTCATCGCCGTGCGAGGGGGCGGTGTGCACGAAGCCCGTGCCTGCCTCTTCGGTCACGTGGTCGCCGGGCAGCATGGGCACGTCATAGTCCCACTCGCCTTCGCCACCTTCGATCCCGCGATACGGGTGGGCGAGGATCATGCCTTCGAGCGCAGATGCCTCGACATCGCCGACTTTCTCGAAGGCGGTTACGCGGACGCCTGCCATCACGCTTTCAGCAAGCGAATTGGCCAGAAGAACGACTTCTCCGGGTTTTGCCGTCGAGTGCTCGTGCACTTCGGTCACACGGTAGAGGCCGTAGGAGAACGACGGGCCAAAGGCCACGGCGCGGTTTTGCGGGATGGTCCAGGGGGTCGTTGTCCAGATGACGACCGAGTAGTCCTCGGCGGAAACCTTCTCGCCACCCGAAACCGGCTTGAAGCGCACCCAGACCTGATGGCTGGTGTGATCGTGATACTCGACCTCGGCTTCCGCCAGAGCGGTTTTTTCCACGGGCGACCACATCACCGGCTTCGAGCCCTGATAGAGCGTACCAGTCATGAGGAACTTCATGAATTCTTCCGCGATCACGCGCTCGGCGTGGAAGTTCATGGTGAGGTAAGGGTCGGCCCAATTGCCGGTGATGCCGAGGCGCTTGAATTCCTCGCGCTGCACATCGATCCAGCCTTCGGCGAATTTGCGGCATTCCTGACGGAAGGCGACGATATCCACCTCGTCCTTGTTCAGGCCCTTGGCGCGGTATTGCTCTTCGATTTTCCATTCAATCGGAAGACCGTGGCAATCCCAGCCCGGGATATAGCGCGCGTCGCGGCCCAGCATCTGCTGCGAGCGGACGATGAAGTCCTTCAGGATCTTGTTCAGCGCGTGGCCGATGTGCAGGTGGCCGTTCGCATATGGCGGGCCATCGTGCAGGGTGAACGGTGCGCGGTTGGTTTCGGTGCGGAGCTTGTCGTAGACACCGATCTTGGCCCAACGATCCAGCCAAGCAGGCTCGCGCTGCGGCAGGCCCGCGCGCATCGGGAATTCGGTTTTCGGCAGGTTCAGCGTGTCTTTATAATCAGTAGTGTCGGCGCACATCTGAGGCGTCCTTCATTCATTCGGGAATTTTGGGGGCAGGTTCGGCGCGGTAGCCCATGCGCCTTGTCCCGGCGCCTGAACAGTCAGAACGCCGGGCCGGTAATTCGAATGATGTGCGAAAACCGGACTGTCATGGGGGCCTTATAGGCTTGAGGGCAAAGCGCGTCCAGAGGGACAGAAAAGCGCATTGTGAAGCCGGCTCGTGAGGGGCATAACTAGGGCATGACCGTTTCCGCACTCCCTCCGAAATTCGAGATCACACGGGAAGAGATCGCCCGTGTCGTTGCGGCCTTTTATGCGATGGTGCGCGAGCATCCGGGGCTGGGGCCGGTATTCGCGGTGCATGTCGAGGATTGGCCCCCGCACGAGGAAAAGATCACCCGCTTCTGGGCCAATGCCATTCTGGGCGAACGCAGCTACGATGGCAGCCCGATGCAAGCCCATCTCGAAGCAGGCAATGTGCGCCCCGGCATGTTCGAGACATGGCTGGGCGTGTTTGATCTGGTTCTGCGGCTGGAATTGCGGCCCGAGCAGGCGGCGTCGTGGTCTGCCCTGGCGCACCGGATCGGGCGGAGCCTGCGCGCGGGCGTGACGGAGCGCAACCAAGGGCCGGGCGGCGTGCCGTTTCTGCGCTAAACGCGCGAGGCGACGCATCGGGATGATGCGCCGCTGGCCGCGAAGCTAACTGCTGGTCTGGGGGCGTTAGGTTAAGCTACGGCGGCGATCCGATGCGCGGGCGCGAGCGCGGCACCGAATTCTTTGGCGATGGAATTGGCTATGTGGCGGACTGCAGGCAGGGCCGGACGCAGGTAGTAGCGGCGCTCCTGAATGCGGAAGAGGTCGATCACGATGTCGGCTTCGGCGGGGCAATGGAACATGGCGCCGGAGTTCGAGAACACGATCTGCTCTTCTTCGAAGAAGAGGGTGATCTGCTGGATGTCCATTTCCGGGCGGCGGCGCTCGATGCCAAGGAGGCCGACGAGAGCTTGTGCGGGGATCGGTGCGAAGGCGTCGCCGGTGACCGCTTCGGCGGCATCGTTCTCGATCACGACGAGCTGCTCGGGGAGGAGCCACAGCTCGGTCTGGTTGCCGATGGCGCCAGCGGGAACGTACACCGGCCAGTTTTCGGGGTTCACTGCCATCTGCGCAACCGTCACCACTTCGGACTGCACACGGACAACCGGCTTGAGGCCTTCGTCGAAGGTGAGCACTTCGTCACCTACCGTGATCGCTTCCACCAAACGCCAGCCCAATTTGGTGGCCACTTTCGTGCCGGAAACCAAACCCGTCAGCGAGAGACGCAGACCGCCATCGAAAGCAGCGGAAGTGTCGAACATGCGAGCGGCGGGCTTTGCGGTGTAGCGGTTCATTTCATCGTCCCCTTGGTGGCAGCGTCTGGGTTTCAGTGTTTAGCGACAAGGCCACATGACGTGATTCCAAGGACGATGATTGGCCCAGAAAGAGGCGAGATTCGGGCATTGTTCACGACTGGGCCGCAACATCGCGGAATGGTCATGATTGGTTTCATCTTTTGGGGTAATTTGGGGGTGAATTATCAACCCTCGAAGGAGTAGCCGAAGCGGCTGACATCTTCGGAGCAGATTTCAGCCACTTTCCGAGCCTGCGATTCGGAAAAATATGACCACCAGTCTTTTTTGCGCTCGGACGTGTTCTCGTGAGGCATGACAAGGCCGAAACCGAGATGGGCAAAGAGGGGCTCGGCGTCTTCGGCGAAGTTTTCAAGGCGGATGTAGAGGGAAGCCCGCTCAACGCCGCTTGCATCTGTCAGATACCGGCGAGCGGGCCATGCCTTCATCGCCTCGCCCACATCGGGGTTCATCACAAAGCTGCCAAAATCAAGCGTTTGGGCCAGCCGCACTTGCGGGTAGTCGAAACTCTGGGCGCGCAGCCAATGGTAATAGCTGACGAGGCGGTCCCATGGATTGCGGACGAGCGCGAAGCAGAAACTCTCCTTGATGAGGGATTGCGGCACAGCACCTGCAATGTCTGCAAGGGTCGAATGCTTCCAAAGGCGCCCTTGCGCGGGAGGCAAGGCTTTCCACTTGCTACGCCGCTTAACAGCCTTCGGCGTGTCTCCGAGCATCAAGTCATCTTTCATGGCGCGCTCTTCCAGCGCCGAGGCGAGCGAGGTGCCGCCCGTTTTGGGTATATGAGCAAAAATGATTTTGCGGCCGGGGGAAATATACATGCCGCGAGACTATGACGGGCGCGGCTGTTTCGCCAGCCTCGCCTAGCATCACGAAGCGCGACTATCCGCCCTGATTGCCATGCGTTCCGCCTCTTCCCTTTACTTCCTCTCCGGAAATATCTTTACCGGACTGAGCATCGGAACAAGGGAGGCGACGATGGGCTGGATGGCAGATGAAACGGGGCTGGGAAAATGCGCGGCGAACTATGTGCCTCTCACGCCGTTGTCGTTCCTCGATCGCGCCAAGGGCATCTACACCAACGAGCTGGCCGTCGTTTATGGTGCACATCGCAAGACCTATGCCGAGTATCATGAGCGCGTAACGCGCTTGGCTTCGGCCTTGGTGAAGGCCGGGGTTAAACCCGGCGATGTGGTGGCAACGCTCCTGCCGAATATCCCCGCCCAAGCCGAAGCGCATTTCGGTGTGCCCGCCTGCGGTGCGGTTCTCAACACGATCAACACGCGCCTCGAAGCAGACACTGTGGCCTATATCCTCGACCATGGCGAAGCGAAGGTGCTTTTGTGCGATCCGCAATTCCTGCCGATGGCCGCAGAGGCGATGGAGCGTATGAGCGGGCCTGCGCCCCTCGTTATCGAAGTCCCCGACGATCATGCCGGCGTGCACGGCCATGGGCATTACCAGCAATACGAAGACTTCCTTGCGACCGGAGACGCGGATTTCGAATGGATCCGCCCTGAGGACGAATGGGAGTCCATCGCGCTGAACTACACCTCCGGCACCACCGGGCGGCCGAAGGGCGTGGTTTACCATCACCGCGGCGCTTATCTGAATGCGATGGGGCAGGTTCTGTCGTGGCGGATCACGCTGCGCCCGAAATACCTGACCATCGTACCGCTCTTCCACTGCAACGGCTGGTGCCACACGTGGATGATGCCTGCTGTGGGCGGGACTGTGGTTTGCTGCCGCGATATCACCGCGAAGAACATCTTCGACGCCATCGCCGACGAGGGCGTGACCCATTTCGGTGGTGCGCCCATCGTGCTGAATACCTTGGTGAACGCGCCAGCCGCGCAGCGCCGCGAGTTCTCGCAGACGGTGGAAGTGTTCACTGCAGGCGCACCGCCCGCTCCGGCGACGCTGGCTAAGATCGAGCCGATGGGCTTCAACATCACCCAGGTTTACGGCCTGACCGAAACCTACGGGCCCGCCACGGAATGCACCTGGGGCCCGCAGTGGGACGAGTTGGAAGGCGATGCGCGTGCTGCCATTAAGGCGCGCCAAGGCGTTTCGATGCCGTTTATGGAAGGCGTTGCCGTGATGGATGCCGATATGAACGCCATCACTATGGACGGCAAGGAACAGGGCGAGGTCATGTTCCGCGGTAATGGCGTGATGAAAGGCTATCTGAAGAACCCTGAGGCGACTGCGGAGGCCTTCAAGGGTGGGTGGTTCCATTCCGGGGATATCGCGCTCCAGCATCCGGACACCTACCTCCAGATCGCGGACCGCGCGAAGGACATCATCATTTCCGGTGGCGAGAACATTTCTTCGGTCGAGGTGGAAGGCGTGCTGATGGCGCATCCCGATGTGCTTCTCTGCGCCGTTGTGGCCAAGCCCGACGAAAAATGGGGCGAAGTGCCTTGCGCTTTCGTCGAGTTGAAAGACGGCCACTCGGCAGATGAAGCGAGCCTCATCAGCTTCGCGCGCGAGCGCTTGGCGGGGTTCAAGACTCCGAAAAAGGTGGTTTTCCAAGAGCTTCCCAAGACCTCGACGGGCAAGATCCAGAAGTTCGAGCTGCGGAAAGTGGCAAAGGGGCTGTGATCCGGCCCCTTTAACTGCGACGCAAAAGGGTGGAGCGCCTCGTCGCGTGCGGGTGTTTTGTTGCCCCTCTCCCGTATGACTGGTAATCTTGACTAAAGAAACAAGGCAGAGCAGCGGCCTGAATGACAGCGCTTAACCAATATCAGCGCCTTGAAGGGACAGCCCTTTGGCGTGCCTCTCCCGATGATCAGCGTCGGGAGGTCATCGTATCGCTTGGCGATGCGACGATTGTGATCACGGACATGTCGGATCGGGCATTGGCGCATTGGTCCATCGCGGCGGTGGAGCGCGCCAATCCGGGCGGGACGCCTGCTGTTTACCATCCCGACGGCGACCCCGGCGAAACGCTGGAATTCACCGAAGACGCTTCTGACATGGTGGCGGCAATCGAGAAGCTCCGCCAAGCCATTGCGCGGCGGCGACCGAAGCCCGGGCGGCTGCGGCTTTACAGCTTTCTGACGATCCTTGCGGGGATCGGGGCGCTCGGGGTGTTCTGGCTGCCCGAGGCCCTGGTGAAGCACACGCTTTCGGTTGTGCCCCTTTCGAAGCGCGTGTCGCTGGGCGAGGAAATCGTCAAGGAAATGCGGCGGTTCACCGGGCCTAAATGCTCGGAAAGTGCGGCCTATCCGGCGCTGTCCCGGTTGGCAAATCGGTTGCCCGATCTCGACGGTCAGCCCCAGACGCTTCTGGTATTTTCCTCCGGAATCAACGGTGTGCGGGCGTTGCCGGGCAATACGATGCTCATCGACAGTCGGCTTATCCAGAACGAGGACGGGCCCGATGTTTTGGCCGGGAACATGCTCGCGGCCTATGTCGCGAAGGGTAAGAAACGCCCGTTGGAAACGCTTTTGGAAGGCGTGGGTATCGTCTCGACCTTCCGGCTTCTGACGACGGGAAGTTTGCCCGCCGAAGATATTCGAAAAGAAGCCGAGGCGCTGCTGGCGGCCCCTGCCGCGCCGTTGGATACCGAAGCTTTGATCGAGACCTTCAAGCGTTACGACATCCGCTCAACCCCCTTCGCGGAATGGCTTCCGCAAAGCGAACCGGCGCGCAACACATTGACAATAAAGGAACCTTTCCCGGACACCGCCCCCACTCCAATTCTGGAAGACGCGGATTGGGTGCGCTTGCAAGGTATCTGCGGCGGCTGAACCGCCGCAGGTTTTTAGCGGCGGAGGAACGCGTCGCGGAAGACTGCCGAGTGAACCGCGCGCAATGCTTGGGCTGCGGCACCGTCATCCGCGAAAGGCCCGGCCATCACCAGCTTCAGAGGCTTGCCGCCACGGGTGATCTGACCGGAGCTCACGGGCAAGCCCATGCCTTGCAGCTTGGCAATCGTTGCTTGTGCGTTTGCGGCCACACCGAAGCTTCCCACCTGCACGAACCGCGCGCCCGTTGTGGCTTTTGCGGGTTTGGGTTGGGCGGGTTTGGGGGCGGAGGAGCTTATGCGAGGCGCGGAGGTGGTGATCGGGGCACTAGATTTAGAGGAGATCACAACGACCCGCTTGCCTTGTGCCGCTGCGGCGGCAGCCGCGTTCTGGTTTGCGAGATCCACGTAAGGGTAAACGAGATCGGGGTTGAAGGCGGTGACATCGGCACCGCTCCGGATGTCGATCAGGCGGTGGGGCACGTCGCGGGTCCAGCGGAGATACATCTGGGCGCGGCCTTCGAGGGTCTGATGCGCGCGCTGCTTGTTCAGGCGGTCATCTTCCCAGACCGGACGGCAGCCTGCGGGCGGTGCGCCGAGATCCGCGCTCTGGGCCTGAATCGCGGCGACATGGCGCGGCACGACGCGGGTGGTGGGCGTGAGGCGCGTGGTCAGGACCGGAGCCTGCGATGCCTGTTGGCCGACGTAGCCTGCGACCGGAGACTGGGCCTGCGGGCCGCAACGCACACCCGGAACCTGTGCGACATAGCGCTGCGCAATCGGAGAGAGATTCGGGCAGCCCGTGGTGGCATTGCCTGCCACGGCAGCGGGCGTCGCACGCGAGGCCGGAACCACGATACGCGGCGCGGGTGCCTGAACCTGAGGGGCCACGACACGCGCCACGGCGAGGGGCGCAGGGGCCGGCGGCGGCAGGACGAGGAGCGATTGCGGAGCCACTGAGGCGGGTGCCGGGCGCGAGACAACGACGGGGGCAGCAGCCACCGAAATCGGCTTTTTCTTGATGACTGCAGGGGCAGCGGCTGTTTGGCCAATCGCGGCAGGAATAGCCCGAACTGTGTTGGGTTTTTCCATTGTTGGCAGGGCACTACCACCATCATCCGCAGCATTATTCCCTGCAAAGATTGAGGTCGTAGCAGCAGGAAGCGCATCGCCCGGCGGCAGCAGGATGACCGGCGCTTCCGCGGTTTTCGTGCTGGCTTTCATCAATTCTTTTGGAATACCGTTCGCGAAGGTCGGCACGGCGTTACAGATATGCTCGCGCGACCGGGTCACACGGGGAACCCAAGTTGGGCTGCCATCAATCCCGGCGCGGATGAACACGCAGCCCTTACTGTGGACATACTGCTTGCCGGAATAGCATTGGGGGGGAATTCCGCAGGCTGGGCGAAGGACTGCGCTTCGGTGCCTGCGGGCATGAATGCAAGGAAGGTCATCGCCGAAAGGATAGTCAGCAACAAGAGCAGGATCGGCTTGAAGTTTGGCAGCAGCATTTGTGTCACCACACAAAATATTGAGAAACACTCTTGCAGAAACAATCGGTTGGCGCAAGCGCCTGAAATCACTCCCGCAAAAAGTTGCTGGTTTCAGCGCTGGACCGTTCCGAACATGCGGTCTCCGGCGTCGCCAAGACCGGGCATGATGTATCCTTTTTCGTTCAAACGCTCGTCGAGGGAGGCGGTGTAGATCGGAACATCGGGGTGGGCTTCCTGCATCCGCGCGACGCCTTCCGGCGCGGCCAGAAGGCAAAGGAATTTGATATTCTTGGCGCCCGATTGTTTCAGAAGATCGATCGCGGCGACCGAGGAGTTTCCGGTGGCGAGCATCGGATCGAGCGCGATCACGACGCGCTCGGAGAGCGCTTTCGGCAGTTTGCAGTAATATTGCACGGGCTTGAGCGTTTCCTCGTCGCGGTAGAGGCCGACAAAGCCGACGCGGGCGGCTGGCAGGAGATCGAGCACGCCATCGAGAAGGCCGTTTCCGGCGCGGAGGATCGAGATCAGCGCGGGCTTTTTCCCTTTCAGATGAGGAGCTTGCATGGGCACGAGGGGTGTTTCGATGCGGCGGTTTTCCAGCTCGAAATCGCGCGTCACCTCATAGGCCAGAAGCTGGCCGATTTCCCGCAGGAGCTGGCGGAACAGGACCTTCGGGCAGTCCTTGTCGCGCATCAGCGAGAGTTTGTGCTGAACCAGCGGATGGTTAACGACAGTGAAGTGGCTGGACATCTGAGGGTGCTCCTTGAGACTTTCGGGAAGCCTACTCCGAAGTGCGGAGAAGGAAAACAGCCAACCGCAACATATAGTGCGTTAACTTTTCCGGACTTCGGTTTCCGAAGGGTATGGATTGCGTCTGGAATGCGTATGGCTTGCGTCATGACGTTGGTATGGCAAGGCCGTTAACCAATGCGCGGTTTTTCGTGGTTCCAGTAACGGAATGGCAAGGCTTTCCGATGATAGTCGTCCTGCGGTTTTCGATCGGAGCGGTATGGGCAGCTGGTTTCTCGAATTGGTCTTTGGGTTTTGGCGCGCCCTAGCCGAAGTGGGGCGGGTGGCGGTGGAACCATGGCGCAGCTCGCTCAAGGTCGGCCGCGAGCGACATGAGAAGTTCGTCCTGCCCCTGCGCGGCGGCGAAATGGATGCCGATGGGAAGGCCATTGCTGGACATGGCCAGCGGCACGGACATCGCGGGCTGACCCGAGGCGTTGAAAGCGGCGGTAAAGGGCGAATAGGCGAAGATGCCATCCGGGCCGGTCCGATAGTCGACGTAATCGGCGCGAGTGTGATCGAACCGGCCGATCTTGGCAGGCGGCTCGGCCAGCGTGGGCGTGAGGAGGATGTCGTAGCCGTCGAAGAACGCTGCCAACTCGCGCCCGTAGGCGTGGATTTTGGCCAACGCCTCGACGTAATCGGCTCCGGTGATCGTTTCCGCATATCTCAGCGCGCTCTGCGATACATTTTCAAGGTCGCTTTCCTGCAATACGCGGCTTTTAACCACGAGCGCGCGGCGCACGGCGGCAGCTGTGCCGCAGGCGACGATCTTGGTCCAGGCGGCCATCATACCTTCGGTATTGGCCTCGAGGCGGGCCTCTTCGATGTGGTGGCCCATGGAGTTGAGAAGCTTGGCAGCGGAATGGACGGCGGCCTTGCATTCCGGGTGGATCGCGGTGCCCGTGAAACTCGTGTCGCAAAGCGCGATTTTCAGCGGGCGAGGCGCGCGATGCAGAGCGGCGGTGAAGCCCTCGCGCAGGGGCGGCGCGTGATAGGGTGTGCCGCTATCGGCTCCCATCGTGGCATCGAGAAGGGCGGCGGTATCACGCACAGAGCGGGTGAGGAAACCGTCGATCGCCATGCCCGCCCAGCCTTCGCCGCGATAGGGGCCTGCGGGAAGGAGGCCGCGGGTAGGTTTGAAGCCGAAGAGGCCAGAAGAGGACGCGGGTATGCGCACCGAGCCGCCGCCATCGGAACCATGCGCCGCCGGCAGGATGCCCGCCGCAACTGCCGCCCCTGCGCCACCCGACGAGCCGCCGGGGGTATGGGCAAGGTTCCACGGGTTACGCGTGGGGCCGCCGTATACGGAGGCTTCGGTGACGGCACCAATGCCACCTTCGGGAGATGTGGTGCGCCCGAAGGTGACAAGGCCTGCGGCTTTCAGGCGTGTATAGAGCGTACTGTCGCCTTTCTGGCGGGTGTTTTCCATCAGGCGGGAGCCGTAGTCCGAAGGGAAATCCTGCGCTTCGATGGCGAGGTCTTTGAGGAGGAACGGCACGCCTTTGAAGGGGCCTTCGGGAAGGCCTTCGGCGATCAGGCGGCGGGCGGCGCCTTCCTGGATCTGCACCACGGCATTGAGGGCGGGGTTGTGGCGCTCCACGCGGTCGAGTGCGGCGTCGAGAAGTTCGCCTGCTGTGACCAGCCGTTTGGCGACGAGCCTTGCAAGGCCTGTCGCGTCATAATCGCTATAGTCCCGCATCCTGTTCCCCTCCGTTTTGTAGAAGTGAAGCGCGTTGCAGGCTCTGTGGCAAATGGTTTGATGGATAGCTCAGGGGATGACGTGCAGCCACGACCAGACGGTGAGGATCGAAAGCGCGGTGGCGATGAGCACGGTGGAGGCAGCAACGCGGCGGCCTGTGCCATACATCGAGGCGAAGACGTAGCTGTTCACGCCGGGGGCCATGGAGGATGTGAGCACGGCGGAGCGGAAATGATCCTGGGGCAGCGAGAGGAGCGTGCCCATGCTCCAGGTGATCGCCGGATGGACCAGAAGCGAGATGACGACGGTCATGGCGATGACTTTCGCGTCGCCTTCGGGGCGGTAGCGCACGATCACGCCGCCGAGGCCGAAGAGGGCGACGGGAAGGGCAGAGCGGACGATGAGGGACATGCCGTCGGCCATGAAGGCGGGGACTTTGAGGCCGAGGAGGTTTACGGCGAAGCCCGCGAGGATGCCCAGAACCAGCGCGTTGCGGAACATGGCGCGAAGGACTTTCGCGGCAGTGGAAGCGGGCGAGCCGCCTGTGCCACGGGCCTTGGCGATTTCCATGCAGGTGATGCCGACGCCGTAGCAGAAGGGCGAGTGCACCGCGACGATGGCGTAATTGCCCGAGAGCCCTTCGACCCCGTAGGCGCGTTCGGTGATCGGCAGGCCCAGCATGATGGAGTTGGAGAAGAGGCAGACGAAGCCGATCGCCACGGCCTCTTCCCAGTCCCGCTTGAAGCCGTAACGGGCGGCGAGAAGGCCCAAGGTGAAGCAGGTGATTGCGCCCGTGTAGAAGGAGGCGAGGAGGCGGAGATCGAAGGTGGCCGCCAGATCGAGTTTCGAGATGGCCGAGAAAAGGAGCACCGGAATGGCGAAGTTCTGGGTGTATTTCAGCAGGCCCTCGACGGCCGCATCGGGAAACCAGCCGCGCCAGACCGCGATATAGCCAGCGCCGATCACGAAGAAGACGGGCAGGATGACATCGAGAAGGGCCTGCATCCGCGCCTCCGGTGGTTAGAGGGGGTAGCAGATCACCATGCCGTCGAAGGCAGGGGTGATGTGATCGGGTGTTTCGGCATCGAGCGTGGCGTAGTCGAGGTCGATATGCATGTTGGTGAGCACCGCGCGGCGGGGCGCGGCGCGGGCGATCCATTCGAGCGCTTGATCGAGATGGGCATGGGTTGGGTGTGGCGTGTAGCGGAGCGTATCCAGAACCCAGCAATCGAGATCCTGAAGGCAGTCCCATGCCTCGTCGTAGATCTTTGCCACATCCGGCAGATAGGCCAGATCGCCGACGCGGAAACCGAGCGCATCGATGGAGCCGTGATTGACGCGGAAGGGCGTGAGGGTGATCGGACCGCCCTTGCCGGTGATGGTGACATCGCCCTTGATGGTGTGCATGTCGAGGATCGGCGGATAGGGGCTGTCATCGGGTTGGATGAAAGCGTAGCCGAAGCGAGAGAAGAGATTGTTCTGGGTGTCGCCATCGGCCCAAACCGGCAGGCGGCGGCGCATGTTGAAGACGATCATGCGGAGATCGTCGAGGCCGTGAACGTGATCGGCGTGGGAATGGGTCCAGACGACGCCATCGAGGGTGCCGATGCCTGCATCGAGAAGCTGGGCGCGCATATCCGGTGTGGTGTCGATCAATACGCGGGTGGTGCCTTCAGCGGTTTCGCGCTCGATGAGGATGGAGCAGCGGCGGCGGGTGTTCTTGGGGTTTTCCGGATCGCACGCGCCCCAGATGCCGCCCAAGCGCGGCACACCGCCCGAGGAGCCACAGCCCAGAATGGTGAAGCGCAATTCGCCGCTCATTGCCCCCCCTGCCCTGCGCATTTGGTGAAGAGACGTTCGAAATTCGCCTCGGTCTGCTGTGCGAGTTCGCCAAGGGACAGCCCGTAAAGCTCGGCGGCTTTCTCGGCAGTGTGCCGGGTGTAGCCCGGTTCGTTGCGCTTGCCGCGATAGGGCACGGGCGCGAGATAGGGGCTG
>JALQUU010000261.1 GCA_023260655.1 Paracoccaceae bacterium
CTCGATCATCTCGATCGACACGATGTTGTCAAAGTAGCCCGTCACCTGACGGTAGTCCTGAAGCCCCACCTCGGCACGGCCATCCAGCCGGGCGTCAGCATAGCCCTTTTGCGAAGGAGAAAGCGTGATCGCGGTCACGTTGTGACCCCGCTCGGCCGCAGCTTCGGCGAACCCGCCCCAGCCGCAGCCGATTTCCAGCAGGCTTTCGCCCGGTGCCAGTTGAGACAGGATCCGCAGGTTCTTGCGCGCCTGCGCGCGCTGCAGATCATCGCCTTCGCCAAACAGCGCAGAGGAATAGGTCATGCCGGGGTCGAGCCAGAGCTGATAGAACTCGTTGCCGACATCGTAATGGGCGCGAACGTTGCGCCGCGAGCCGCGAAGGCTGTTTTGCCGCATCAGCCTGTCAACCAGCTGCATCCGCATGGCCTGAAAGCGCCCCGGCTCTCCCCAGCCCGCGCGAAGGCCCAGGTTGCGCAAGGCCAGCGACAGGGTGTCCTCCAGTGTCT
>JALQUU010000262.1 GCA_023260655.1 Paracoccaceae bacterium
GGGGCTCCGCCTCAAAAAGGCCGGTAACGCGCTGATGACCCTCGTCGGCGGGCGCGAGATCCACCCGATCAACCCGCGCGTCGGCGGCTTCTACAGCGCCCCCTCCCACGAGGCGATGGCGGCGCTGCTCGACGAGCTGCTGCCGACGGCACAGGTCCTGCTCGACTGCACCGACAACTTCGCGACCCGGCACCTGATCAACCGCGCCAGCGTGCGGCACCGGGTGCCGCTGGTCTCGGGCGCCGGCATCCGCTTCGACGGCCAGCTCTCGGTCTACGACCCGCGCGATGCCAGCAGCCCCTGCTACGCCTGCGTCTTCCCCGAGACCGACGGCCTGGAGGAAACCCGCTGCGCGACCATGGGCGTGTTCGCGCCGCTGGTCGGCATCATCGGCACGCTGCAGGCAGCCGAGGCGCTCAAGGTACTGTGCGGCATGGGCTCGCGGCTGGTCGGCAAGCTCATGATGCTCGACGGCCGCGGCATGGACTTCCACACCATAGGGCTG
>JALQUU010000263.1:0-240 GCA_023260655.1 Paracoccaceae bacterium
ATGCGCTTCTCGTTGCGCGCGATGATCTCGGGCGCCTTGAGTTCGAGCAGGCGCTTCAAGCGGCTGTTGCGGTTGATGACGCGGCGGTACAGGTCGTTGAGGTCGGAGGTCGCGAAGCGGCCGCCGTCCAGCGGGACCAGCGGACGCAGGTCCGGCGGCAGCACCGGCAGCACTTCCAGCACCATCCACTCGGGCTTGATGCCGGACTTCTTGAACGCCTCCAGCACCTTGAGGCGCTTG
>JALQUU010000263.1:250-502 GCA_023260655.1 Paracoccaceae bacterium
GGTCAGGTCGCCGCGCAGGCGCTCGATCTCGCTCTCGATGTCGATCGACTCGAGCAGGTCCTTGATGCCCTCGGCGCCCATCTTGGCGACGAACTCGTCACCGTACTCGCGCACCTTGGCGTCGTAGTCGTCCTCGGACATGATGCTGAACTTCTTCAGCGGGGTCATGCCGGGGTCGACGACCACATAGGCTTCGAAGTACAGCACGCGCTCGATGTCTAAGTGACCCAAAGCGTTACATTCAACTCAATA
>JALQUU010000264.1 GCA_023260655.1 Paracoccaceae bacterium
CGATCATTTCGGTCAGGTGCTCGCGCTGGGTCAGCGCCGAGATCACCAGGCCGGCCGCGCGCAGCCGGTCCAGGTACTGGGTGTTGGCCTCGTAGCGGTGGCGGTGGCGTTCGGTCACGACCGGGCCATAGATCTGGTGCGCCAGCGTGCCCGGTGCGACGTCCGAGCTCTGCGCGCCCAGGCGCATGGTGCCGCCGAGGTCGGAGCTGGCGTCGCGCTTCTGGATGCTGCCGTCGGCGTCCTGCCATTCGTCGATCAGCGCGATCACCGGATGCGGGGTCTGGGGTTCGAACTCGGTCGAGTTGGCGCCCTCGAGGCCGGCGACATGGCGCGCGAACTCGATCGTGGCGACCTGCATGCCGAGGCAGATGCCGAGGTAGGGCACGCCATGCTCGCGGGCGTAGCGCGCCGCGGCGATCTTGCCCTCGACGCCGCGCTTGCCGAAGCCGCCCGGCACCAGGATGGCGTCGAAGCCGCCGAGCTGGGCCGCCACGTCGTCC
>JALQUU010000265.1 GCA_023260655.1 Paracoccaceae bacterium
GTTCGCTTTCGCACCTTGGGCGACGTGACCTGCACTTGCCCCGTGGCCAGCCAGGCCGACACCCCCCAGGCCGTGATTGCCGAAACCCTGCTCAGCTCGGTGAGCGAGCGCGGTGCCACCCGGCTGGACGACCAGACCTCCGACGCCTCCATGGAACAACGCAAAAAGGAAGGGTATTTCTGATGCAACCCGACACCACCAGCGCCTTGCACCTGATCACTTGCGGATCGGTGGACGACGGCAAAAGCACCCTGATTGGCCGCTTGCTGGTCGACAGCGAATCGGTGCTGCGCGACCAACTCAGCAGCGTGCAACGCCAAGGTCAAACCGATCTGGCCTTGCTCACCGATGGCCTCACCTCGGAGCGCGAACAAGGCATCACCATCGATGTGGCCCACCGCTACTTCAGCACCCCTCGGCGCAAGTTTGTGCTGGGCGACTGCCCGGGCCACGAGCAATACACCCGCAACATGGTCACCGCTGCCTCGCACGCCCAAGCC
>JALQUU010000027.1 GCA_023260655.1 Paracoccaceae bacterium
GTGCACCGTAATCGGCTGCATCATCGCGCGAGAGCATTTCAGCGAGGCGGAGCACTTGGGCGCGCCCGCGTTGGGGCGGCAGGGAGGTGCCCGTGAGGCCCACGCGTTCGCCGCCACGGGTAAGCAGAACGGCAATCGCCAGAGCGAGAAGGCGGGCGCGATCTCCCTTTTCCTCGTAGCGATTGGGTTCGGATGAAAAGCGCATGGAGGCCGCTTGATCGACCCAGAGCATGACGCTTTGTGCGATCTGCCATTCGCGTTCACGCACGTATTGCGCATCGCCGCGTGCGGAGCGGCGCCAGTCGATCATTGCGGCGCTGTCGCCTTGCTGCACGGGGCGGTATTGCCAGAAATCGTCACCGATCCCTGAGCGGCGGCGGCCATGCTCGCCCAGAAGCACGGTGCCTGCCAACTGCTCTGCGCGTACCAAGAGAGGCGGCAGGCGCGCGGCCTCCGCTTCTGCCCTTGCGCGCAGATGCAGGGCTTGGCTCATGCGGCGGCCTCGATGCGCGCGGTGCGGGCGACCACTTCGTCGATCACCGTGCCGAGGCTGTCACCGCGCGCGCGGGCGGCGAAATTGAGCGCCATGCGGTGCGAGAGAACCGGGCGGGCCATCGCAGCGACATCCTCGATGGAGGGCACAAGGCGGCCTTGGAGGAGGGCGCGGGCGCGGACCGTGAGCATGAGGGCTTGCGCCGCACGCGGGCCGGGGCCCCAGGCGACGGATTGGCGGACACGCTCGGACGCGGTTTCGTCGTCGGGGCGGCAGGCGCGGACGAGATCGAGAATGGCCTCGACCACGGCATCGCCCACGGGCATCCGGCGCAAGAGCACTTGGGCGGCGAGAAGTTCATCCGTGGTGAACACCTGATGGGCCTCTTCTTCGGCCACGCCTGTGGTGGCGAGGAGAATGTCGCGCTCGGTTTTCCGGTCGGGGTATTCGACGTCGATCTGGACGAGGAAACGGTCAAGCTGGGCTTCGGGCAGAGGGTAGGTGCCTTCCTGCTCGATGGGGTTTTGGGTGGCGAGCACGTGGAAGGGCTTGCCCAAGGGGCGGTCCTCGCCAGCGACGGTGACCTTGCGTTCCTGCATCGCCTGCAGGAGCGCCGATTGGGTGCGGGGGCTGGCGCGGTTGATTTCGTCGGCCATGAGCAATTGGCAGAAGATCGGGCCGGGCACGAAGCGGAAGGCGCGCTTGCCTTCTGTTGCGGTTTCCAGAACTTCGGAGCCGAGGATATCGGCGGGCATCAGGTCGGGGGTGAACTGGATGCGGTTGCCGTGAAGGCCCATCACAGTGGAAAGGGTTTCGACAAGCCGGGTCTTGCCGAGGCCGGGGAGGCCGATCAGCAGGGCATGGCCGCCACAAAGAAGGGCCGACAAGGTGAGGTCTACCACCTTTTCCTGCCCGATGAACCGCTTGGTGATGGAGCCCCGCGCGGCGGCCAGTTTGGCTTCCAGCGCTTCGATCCCTGCGACCAGATCCTCATCGGACATGGCGAAACTCCCCTTCGTCACTATACTTGTTACTCAGAGTGTATCGTGCGCGGGCAGGAAGGCAAAAACAATGAGTGGACAAATGATTGTGAAACCATCAGCAGATAGTATTGCTACCGCTGCGCGGATGGCCGCTCAAGGCAAGGGTTTGCCGCCTGTCGAGAAGTGGAATCCGCCGTTTTGTGGCGATCTGGATATCCGGATTTCGCGCGATGGCACGTGGTTCTACCTCGGAACGCCGATCGGGCGGCCCGAACTGGCGCGGCTCTTTTCAACGATTCTGAAGCGGGAGGGGGATAAATACTTCCTCGTCACGCCTGTTGAAAAAGTAGGCATCCAAGTGGATGACGCACCGTTTCTGGCGGTGGATTTCGAAACGAGTGGCGAAGGCGAGGCGCAGGTTCTGCACTTTATCACCTCAATAGGCGACAAGACGACCGCATCGGTCGAGAACCCGATCCGTGTGGTGCGTGATCCGGAAACGGGCGAGCCATCGCCTTATGTGCATGTCCGGCGCGGGTTGGAGGCGTTGATCGACCGCAAAAGCTTTTACCGCCTTGTCGAGATCGGCGCGCACCATGAAGGGTGGTTCGGGCTCTGGTCGAGCGGCGAGTTTTTCCCGGTGATCCCCTCGGCGGAGATGCTCTGACTTACCGCTGCGCGAGGATCACGCCAACCCCAACGATGGCTGCGCCGATGGCTTGGGGCCAGCTCCACGGGTTGCCCAAGGCCAAGAGGATCAGCATCACGTAGAAGGGCGCTACGTTCATATGCATCGCGGCCACAGCCACGCCCAAGCGCCCGACAGCGGCGATCCAGAGGACTTGGCTGAGGGCGAGGGCGGCGAGCGCGTAGACCGTTAAATAGCCGAGCGAGACCGGATCGAACACGTCAGGCGGCACGGCGACCCAGCCCAGCCAGTTCGAAATCAGGAAGGCTATGGCGGTAAAGATGAGGCCGCCCGAGAGAGTAACGCTGGTGCGGCCCAAGGGCGAGAGATCGGGGAAATCCCGCACCGTGAGGTGGCTGCCCCATGTGAAGAGGAAGCACGACAGGATCGCGAGCACTGCGCCCATGCCGAAGCCTTGAGGCACCGCGCCACCCGTGGCGACGATCCCGCCGATCACGGAGGCCACGAGGCCCGAGGCAAAGGCTTTGGTCAGGCGGCGGCCTTCAAGCACCCATTCCACGACCGCTCCGGCCAGAGGCGATGCAGAGACGATGATCGAAACGGTAACAGGATCGGTCAGGGCTTGGCCCGCGACGAGGCAGGTTGCACCACCGCCAAAAGCTAGCCCGCCCATTGCGGTGCCGCGCCCCCAGCGGGCATTCAGCACGGCGC
This sequence comes from Paracoccaceae bacterium, assembly GCA_023260655.1. Classification (GTDB taxonomy): domain Bacteria; phylum Pseudomonadota; class Alphaproteobacteria; order Rhodobacterales; family Rhodobacteraceae; genus UBA9554. The sequence continues at coordinate 2,837 of JALQUU010000027.1, forward strand.
GCCAGCCATCCGCGAGGATCCAGAGCGGCAATAGAAGTACCATCGCCATCAGGAAGCGCGCAGCGATGAGCGCAACGGGGTGCCATGTGTCGAGGAGTTCTTCGGCAGCGGGGAAACCTGCCGCCCAGATAAAGAGCGAAGCGACGCCCAGAGCGTTGCCCGAAAGCTTTCCCGGTGCCCCCGGTAAGCCGGGCGTGGGCAGGTCGTTGGGCGTGTGGCTCATCGGCGAACTTTCGGGATAGTTTCCCTGCCGATACGCCTGCCTCAGCCGATGCGCGCGCGCGATTGCGACCTTTGGTGCCGCAATCAGGGGGTGTTAGCGTTTCTGGCGTTCGGCGGCCGTTTCGATGTTGAAGAGCGTATCGCCCAAGGTAACGCCCTTGTTCATCTCGCCGAGGATCACTGTGATCGAGTTGCCGCCTTTATCGTTGATGATCCACTGCCGCAATTCCACGGGGCTATCGGTGAATTTCAACTGGATGTTCCCGTATTCGGGATGCTCGGGGTCTTGGGCGGTGATGGTGGTGGCGGTGCCGTCATAGCTGTGGCCCACGACCATTTTCGCGCGTGCGAGATCGACATTCTTGGCCAGAATGAGCGAGAGGGGCGTTTTGTTCAGCGGATAGGTTTCTGGGCGGGGGCCTGCTTTGGGGTCGAAAATCGCCACCGCTCCGCCACCTGCCACAACCAGTGTTTTCTCGGGCGGATCGTATTCGAAGCGGATCCGGCCGGGGCGTTTGATAAGGATTTCGCCTGTGGAAATGGTGCCGTCGCCGTTGATCTGGGTGAACTTCGCCTCGGCGGATTGCAGGCCATTGAGATAGCCCGACAAGGCAGAGAGCGAGAGTTTCTCGGCCGCCACGGGGCCGGAAAGGAGCATCGCTCCGACAGTCACCAGAAACATTCGCATTGCGACACCCTTTCTTGCGTGGGTCAATTGCCCGCTTGGTAGATGGGCCTATTGGCCTGAAAACCCAAGCGATATGCGATAACAATGAGTTCAGATTGGAAAACCGGGCGCTGGGGCCCGGTTTCCTTAATGCTGTTCGGGAACGAGGATTTCGCGTTTGCCAACGTGGTTGGCGGCGGTCACGACGCCTTCCTCTTCCATCTGCTCCACAAGCCGCGCGGCTTTGTTGTAGCCGATGCCGAGCTTGCGCTGGATGTAGGAGGTGGAGCACTTGCGATCCTTCACCACGATGGCGACGGCGGTATCATAAAGCGCGTCTTCCATATCGGTGTTGCCTCCTGCATTGAGGCCGAGAACCGCGTCGATATCGGCTTCGCGTTCCTCGTCATGGCCTTCCACCACGCGCGAGATGTATTGCGGCGGGCCGAAGGCCTTGAGGTGGTTGACGATCTCTTCGACTTCCTCGTCGCTGACGAAGGGGCCGTGGCAGCGGGTGATCTTTGCGCCGCCTGCCATGTAGAGCATATCGCCCTGGCCAAGGAGTTGTTCTGCCCCCATTTCGCCAAGGATGGTGCGGCTGTCGATCTTCGAGGTCACCTGGAAGGAAATCCGGGTGGGGAAGTTCGCTTTGATGGTGCCGGTGATCACGTCGACCGAGGGGCGCTGGGTGGCCATGATGAGGTGGATGCCGGAGGCACGCGCCATCTGGGCGAGGCGCTGGATGCAGGCTTCGATTTCCTTGCCGGCAACCATCATAAGGTCGGCCATTTCGTCGACGATGACGACGATATAGGGCATTTTCTTCGGTTCGAACTCTTCGGTCTCGAAGATCGGATCGCCGGTTTCCTCGTCGAAGCCCGTTTGCACGGTGCGCGAGAACATCTCGCCTTTGGCCTGCGCATCGGCCACGCGGGAATTGTAGCCGTCGATGTTGCGGACGCCCATCTTCGACATCTTACGATAGCGCTCTTCCATCTCGCCCACGACCCACTTCAGCGCGACGACCGCCTTTTTCGGGTCGGTCACAACGGGGCTGAGGAGGTGGGGGATGCCATCATAAACCGACAGTTCGAGCATTTTCGGGTCGATCATGATGAGGCGGCAATCATCCGGTGTCAGCTTGTAGAGAAGCGACAGGATCATGGTGTTGATCGCCACGGATTTACCCGAGCCGGTAGTGCCGGCGATCAGGAGGTGGGGCATTTTGGCGAGGTTCGCTACCATCGGCACGCCGCCGATGTCTTTACCAAGCGCCAAGGGCAGCTTCATATTGGTGTCGCCGAATTCGCGGGCGGCGAGGATTTCACGCAGCACGACCTTTTCGCGGTGCTCGTTCGGCAGTTCGATACCGATCACCGAGCGGCCGGGAACGGTCGAAACACGCGCCGAAAGCGCGGACATCGAGCGGGCGATATCGTCGGCAAGGCCGATGACGCGCGAAGCTTTGAGGCCCGGCGCGGGCTCAAGCTCGTACATGGTAACAACCGGGCCGGGGCGGACCGAGACGATCTCGCCCTTGACGCCGTAGTCATCCAGCACGGTTTCGAGCATGCGGGCGTTTTCTTCAAGCGCCTCATCCGAGAGGTGATGGCGCTGGATCATCCCCGGATTGGACAGGAGCGAGAGCGGCGGAAGTTCGAAAGCCGAGGCGCTATCGTCGAACTGGAGGCTCGGTTGGGCTTCGGCAAGCGCGCGGGCCGAGGGCTGCACGGGCTTCTTCAGGCTGTGCTGCACGGCGGGCTTGCGCGGCTCGGCTACGGGGATTGCCGCGCGCGGGATGGGCGCGAGTTCCGGCTCGTAGGCTTGCAGCTCGTCAGCCTGATCCATGTCGTAGTCGTCGAGGAACAGGTTTTCGGCGGTGTAAGCCTCGGAATAGGCTTCGATTTCCATCTCTTCAACATGCGCAAAGGGAGTGGTTGTTTGCGCAGAGGCGCGGGTCAGCATCGGCTCTTGTGCCAAGGGCGCGGCGGCGCGGTGCGCGGCTGTCAGCGGCGGTTCGGCAGGGAAAGCAGCGCGCGGCGCGGCGGTGTCGAGGATGAGCGGGTTCGGGCCTTTGGCGAGCGCTTGCGTGGCCGAGGTGACGGCGCTCATGACGGGCTGCGCGCGGACGCGGGCCTTGATCGCATCGGAGATTTTGGCGCGGATGCGGTCGTCGCCGGGGGCGTTGATCTCGCTGCCGTTCCAGTTCTCGATCAGCTCGGGTTCCGGCATGGCGGCTTCAGCCGCAGGCGCGCGGCGCACCATGGCAGGAACGCGCTTGAGGAGCGAGGGCTTGGCGGGCTCTTCTGCGGGAGCGGCGTAAGCCTGATCGAAGAGCGGCTCTTCGCGGTTCAGGCTCCGGCTTTCAGACGCGCGGGCGCGGAGGGCTTGAGCGGCGGTCACAGCTCCGCCAGCGCTGCGCCCAAGCACACGCATCAGCGCGTCATAGCTGAGAATGAGGCCGAGCCAGAGGAAGGCGCGGAGGCGCGCGATTTCCACACGGCTAAAGCCCAGAACGAAAGCGCCCATCGCCACAACAGCGAGGCCGATGAGGAGCGAGGCAAGTTTCACGCCGAGGCCAGCCGGTATCGGCAGGACCGTCAGGAGAAGGCCCAGCACCATATCTCCGAACATGCCGCCTTTGCTGAAGGAATGTGCCCAACCCTCACCTGTGGACAGGGTGGCGGCATAGACCGACAGAAGAGCAACCCAGATAGGCGACCAGATCAGGCGAGCGATCGCGCGTTCGGCACCTTTGTGCAGGGCGAAGCGGGCGCCCCAGCCGAGAAGCAGCGCGGCAATGGCCCAACCGCCCCAACCGACGATCATGGTGATCGGTGCGGCCAGAGCAGCGCCAGTGCGACCAAGCCAGTTCTGCACAGGCGCGTCCGTTGCCGAGACAAAGGAAGGATCATCGGGGTGATAGCTATAGACCAGCGCGGCAACGGCCAGACCGACGGCCATAAGCCCGAGCCCCAGAAGCTCGCGCCCCCGTTTCTCGATTGCCTGCGCCATATCCCTGTCAAACAGCGGATCGCGGCTTCGCGTCTGATATGCCATACCTGCCTCGCCTCTTTTTCTTATCTATAAAGACAGTCGCGCAAACGGATCAGGCCCGCCTGCATGTCGTCCTTCGGGGCCACCATGGCGACCCGCACATAGCCTTTGCCAGGGTTGCGACCCTGATCGTCGTCTTGGCTCAGATAGGCACCGGGGAGCACACGCAGGCCGGTTTCAGTCCAAGCTTTCAATGCGGCGGTTTCGCCGTCTTCCACCGGAAGCCAGAGGAAGAAGCCCGCATCGGGGCCTTTGTAGGAGTTCACTTCACGGAAAATCTCGTCCGCGAGGACGTATTTCTCGCCGTAAAGGCGGCGGTTCTCGACCACATGCGCCTCGTCCGCCCAAACTGCTTCGGCCACACGCTGCAAGGGCAGGGGGATCGGTGCGCCTGAATAGGCGCGCAGTTGCTTGCAGGCGGCGATGCTTTTCGGGCCACCCGCGATGAAGCCCGCGCGCAAACCCGGCAGGTTCGAGCGTTTGGAGAGCGAATGGAAAATCACCACGCGTTCGGGGTTGGCCTTCATCTCGGCGGCGACTTCCAAAGCCCCTACGGGTGGCTCGGTGCCGCGGTAAATCTCGGAATAGCATTCATCCGCGAAGATGCGGAAATCATAACGCTCGGCCAACGCGATCAGCGTGCGCCAATACGCGCGCGAAGCCACGGAGCCTTGCGGGTTGGCGGGCGAGCAGATGTAGACGGCAGCCGTGCGGTTCAGAACGGCAGGCGGCAGGCTGGCGTAATCCGGCAGATAGCCGTCTTCGCGCGTGGCAGGCACGAACATCGGCTCGGCAGCCACAGAAATCGCCCCGATCATATAGACCTGATAGAAGGGGTTCGGCATGAGAATGATCGGGCGCTGGCCTTTCACCTTCTCCGGCACAAGCGCCATACACACGTTATAAAGCGCTTCCCGCGTGCCATTCGCAGCCATGACCTGCGTTTCGGGATCCATCGCAACGCCGTAGCGGCGCTTGATCCATTCGCTGATCGCGCCGCGCAGTTCGGGGGTGCCTTCGTTCGGAGGATAAACGCCGAAGCCCGCGATTTCGCGGTTCAGGATCTCGGCAATCCATGCCGGAAACGCGTGTTTCGGCTCGCCGATGGTCATATGCACAACGGGGCCGCCCGCAGGATGCGGGTCAAGAAGCGCGCGCAAACGCGGAAACGCATAGGGCGGCAAGTTCGAAAACCGCTCGGGAAACATCTCTGACTGCCTCAAATTATCGGGATCGTTATGCCCCGTTTTTTGCCAGAGTAATCAAACCGCGCGCACCCGTCCAGAAAAAGCCGCGCGGTTCCACGATGATGTGGCATTTTGGACAGTGCCCGCCATGGGCAGGAGCCTTAGGCGGTGGCCTTGGCTTCCATGCATTGGCGGCCATCCGCGCCCCGCACCCAGAGCGTGCCATCCTGCTTCCAGCAAAGCGTGACGGTTTCATCCACCGTGACGGGGGCTGTCGCGCGGAAGGCGAAGGAGGTGAGCGGGCCCATTTTACGCTCGGCCATCAGCATCAGGAGCTGCGCCAAGAGCGGGCCATGGGTGACCAAACCGGGATAGCCTTCAACGCTGCGGGTATAGTCGCCATCGTAATGGATGCGGTGCCCGTTCATGGTGAGGGCGGAATAGCGGAAGAGCAGCGTCGTGGTGAAGGCGGCGGTTTCGGCGCGGTCTTCATCGGTGGCAGCCACGGGTGGCACGGGTTTTGGGGCGGCTGGATCCGGGTCTTCGCGGTAGACGAGGTCTTGCTCTTCCGAAAGGCAAAGCGCGCCGTTCTGCCGGATCTCGTGCAGAAGCGTGACAAAGCCCAAGGGGCCTGTACGGCCATCTTTGCGGCTCACCTTCAGGATGGAGGTGTGTTTTTCCGCCGGAATGCCTGCCAGAAGCGGTGCCGAGAAGGAAAGCCGCCCGCCTGCCCACATGCGGCGGGGCAATCCCAGATCGGGGATGAGGCCGATGCCCGTTTTCGGGTGCCCGTCGCGGCCCAATCGCGTGGGCGGCTCGGGGGCCCAGAAATGGATCTGGTGAAAGAAGGGCGGCAGAGGCGCGCCCATTGTGACATTCACGGGAAGGTCCATCGCGGTTTGCAATGTAGCCCCGCGCGCGGGGTCCATCACATCGTGGATCACTTCGGTTTGACGGGGTGTTTCGAGTTCGCTAGCCATGATGGCGCGACCCTAGAAGCGAGGCGAAAGACACGCAAGATGGCCCGGCCTACTCTCACAGCTTTGGATCACCTCGTTCTGACTGTCGCCGATGTGGAGGCGACGCGCGATTTCCATGCTCGCGTGCTGGGGATGGAGGCCGAACGCTTTGTTACCGCCGATGGCAGCACGCGCTGGGCGCTCAAATACGGGGTTCAGAAAATCAACCTGCACCAGTCCGGGGCCGAGTTCGAACCCAAGGCGGGGCGCGTGATGCCAGGGAGCGCGGACCTCTGTTTCCTGAGCGACACGCCGATTGCCGAATGGCAGGCGCATTTCGCCCGCGAAGGCGTGACCGTGGAGGAAGGCCCGATCAAGCGCACAGGCGCAACAGGGCCGATCCTCTCGCTTTATATCCGCGATCCCGACGACAACCTGATCGAGGTCTCGAACCGTCTTTAACGGCGGGCTTCCAATTTGAGGGCCTGCATCAGCTCGCTTAGAGTGTCGATGTAAAGCTGCCCTGTGAGGTGGCCCGCCTCGTCGAATTGCTTGACGCAATCCGCGAGATGCATTTCCGGGCCCGCAATCACCCGCGCGCGGAATGGCACCATGAAACTGCGCAAGATCATCTGCGCCCGTTCCCCGCCCGAACGCCCCGACGAGGCCGACATCACGGCAACGGGCTTTCCGGTCCATGGGTGAGGTTTCGAGCGGCTCACCCAGTCGAGCGCGTTTTTCAGAACGCCGGAGGGCGCCTTGTTGTATTCCGGTGTGGAAATGATCACGGCTTCCGCCCCTTTGATCGCCTCCACCAGCGCGGCGACCGAAGCGGGAATGCCTTCGGCGGCTTCCAGATCGCCATCATAGAGCGGCAGGCGCAGGTCGGCTTCCCGATACTCGGCCTCGCCATAAAGGCGGGCGCCTTCGCGAAGGAGTTTGCGGTTGCACGAGGCCGCGCGCAGCGAGCCGGAGATGCCGAGAATGTAAGCCATTGGTCTGCCTTTCTCTTTGCGCCAAAAATAAAGCCCTGCGCGGTTCCTGCAAGAGCAGGCCGCGCAGGGCTTATGTGCGTTGGCGCTTAGGCGTTGGGCAGGATTACGATATCCACGCGGCGGTTCAGGGCGCGCCCTTCAGCCGTAAGGTTCGAGGCAACTGGCTGGTCCATGCCACGCCCGATGGTCTGGATCCGCATCGACGGCACGCCGGAACCGATGAGCACGGCCGAAACCGCCGCTGCACGGCGCTGCGACAGGTCGTAGTTATAGGCGGCGGAGCCGGTGTTGTCGGTGTGGCCCAGAACCTGAACGGTGGATTGCGGGTAGTTCATCAGGCTGGCAGCAACGGTGCGCAGATCCGAGGTGATCGCCGGATTGAGCGTTGCGCTATCCGTAGAGAACAGGATGTCTTGCGGCATGGTGACGATCAGGCGATCGCCCGTGTTCTGGATCGTGGCGCTATTGCCAAGCTGGGCGCGAAGTTCGGCTTCCTGCTTGTCGAGCGAGTAACCCAGAGCGGCCCCTGCACCAGCCCCCAGAACGGCACCCTTGATGATGCCCTTGCCCTTGTCATCCGACACGAGTGCCCCAGTGACCGCGCCAAGAAGGCCGCCGATCAGAACGCCTTGCTGGGTTTTGTCACCCGCTTGGCCGGAGCCGGGTGCGCCCGGATCTTCGCAGGCAGCGGTGAAGGTCAGTGCTGCAGCGGCGGCAAACAGCGAGAAACGCGAAAATGTGGTCATGGCGACGCCTTCTAGTGGTCAGCCCGGAATGCCGGATCGCTCCCGTTATATGGGAATACGCACGAAGGCGTAGAGAGGTTCCGCCGCAAACGGCAACTTTCCGCGCAATTTTCCGTGTTTCAGGTTTCAATCCGCGCGGATTCCCACGCCAGAATGGCCCGTTTTACCGGAAGGCCCCAATGATACCCCCCCAACGCACCGGACTTCCGCAGGGCGCGGTGGCAGGGGATGAGGAAGCTCACCGGATTGCGCCCGACAGCCGTTCCGACCGCCCGCACAGCTCTCGGATGGCCCACGGATTGCGCGAGTTCGGAATAGGTGGTGACATGGCCCGACGGGATGCGCAGAAGCGCTTCCCAGACCTTTATCTGGAACGGCGCGCCGATCATGTGGAGCTTGGTTTCGCCCGATTGCCCGAAGGCGGTTTCCACCCAAGACCGGATCGCTTCGGGGTTTTCCTGATAAAGCGCGTTGGGCCATCGGGCCGTGAGGTCGCGCATCGCCTCGTCGCGCCCTGTTTCGGCGCTGAAGCCCAAGCCGCACAGTCCGCGCGCCGTGCCCATCGCCAAGGCTTCGCCGAAGGGCGTGTCGAACCAGCCCCAGTAGACGATGAGCCCTTCACCGCCTTTGGCAAACTCGCCCGGCGTCATGGCTTCCCATGAGACGAAAAGATCATGCAGGCGGCCCGTGCCGGACAGCCCCACCTCGCTGGCGGCCTCCAGCGTGGTGAAGCGGTTTTGCAGCACTTGGCGGGCGTGATCTAGAGTAAGGTATTGCTGGTATTTCTTCGGGCTGACCCCCACCCATTGCGAGAAAATGCGCTGGAAATGCGAGGGGCTCATGCCCATGCGGCTGGCCAAGTCATCTAGGGAAAGGGTGCTGCCACCCGCGTCGATTTCATCGAGGGCGCGGCGCATGACCTGAAAATGATAGGCGTTCTCGTGGGTCAACTCGGTCATTCGGGGCCCTCCGTTCTCTGGCCACGATCTAACGCGATCATTGCACGAAGGGCGACCCGTTTCTTGCACGAAAGCCCCTCAAGCCGCGCGGCGGTTGCGGCGGGCTTGGCGAATGGCGAGCGTGGCGTAAAGCGCGAGGACAACGCCAGCCGCCCCTGCGGCGAAGAGGGCGAAGGCCCCGCCCATCCCTGCGCCTGCAAGCCCGGACAAAACCGGATGAACGCTGCCTGTGATTGCCGCCCAACCCATCGTCAGCGCGACCCATACCAGAAGCAGCAAAGAAGCCCCGCCAAGCGCCAGCCGTAATTCCCCTGTGCGCGGGGTCGCGATAGCGCGGCGAAACGCCTTCTGCATCCGCGCGAAATCGGCCTGAGCCGAGAGCACCGCAGGCACCACCATAAGCACCAGAACCATGCCGAAGCCCAAGCCGTAAACGAGGGTGATCACAGTAGGCCGTAGGAACTGCGCTTGCTGCGAGGTTTCATAGAGCAGCGGCGCAAGCCCCAAGACCGTGGTTGCGGTGGTAAGCATCACGGGGCGGAGGCGGTCAGCCACGCCGTCGATGATCGCGGGCACGAGGCCACGTTCACGGGAATATTCGTCGATGGTGGAGATCAGAACGATGGAGTCGTTGATGATGATGCCGACCATCCCCATGAAACCCACAACCGTGAACATCGATAGCGGCACCGACCAGATGTGATGCCCCCAGATCATGCCGATGGCACCGAAGGGGATGATGAGCATGACGACAATCGGGCGCGTCCAGCTGGAGAAGACCCATGCCAGCACAAGGTAAATCCCCGTAAGGCACAGAATAAGCCCCGTGCCCGCGTCGCCCAGAAACTCGTTTTCCTGCTCCGAAAGGCCTGCGAGACGGTACTCCACTTGGTTCTCTTCAGCGATCTTCGGCAGGATCTCGGTTTCGAGCGCCAGTTGGAAGGCCTCGGCGCGTGCCGGATCGTCTTCAGACACATCGCCAGTCACTGAAACGGTGCGCAGCCCGTTTTCGCGGCGCACCGTCGAGAAGCCCGCCTGCGAGCGCACAGTCACGATATCCGACAGCGGCACATAGGCCCCCTGCGGCGTGCGCATCTGCAGCCGCTCAAGGAAATCGGCCGTGAGTTCGTTACGCGGCAGTTCCACCCGCACTGTGGCAGAACGCGGGCCGTCGGGATAAGTCGCGGCTTCGATCCCGTTCAGCATCGCGCGCAGGCTGCGGCCGACATTGTCGATGGTGAAGCCGAGCGCTTGGCCTTGAGGGGTGAGGTCGAGCACAAGCTCTTCCTTGTCATAGGCCAGATTGTCTTCAACTGCCGAAACTTCCGGGAACCGTGCCACGGCCACTTTCAGCGCTTCGGCAGCAGCTTTCAGCGTGGAGGCATCCGCGCCGAAGAATTGCACATCAAGTGCCGATCCACCGGGCCCCGAGCGCCAGCCACGGAAGCTGAGCGTTTCGACCATCGGATGCTGGCGCACACGGTCTTGCAATTCGGCTACGAAAGCGAAGGAGGAATAGGGGCGCAGGTCGGCATCGATCAATTCGATGGCGATGCCGCCCAGAAGATCGGCGTCTTTCGTGTCGGCACCGGGCAGAGGCATGCCCGAATTGCCGCCCACTTCGGCCAGAACGAAGACCAGTGGATTGGTGCCGTGCTTTGCCTCGTATTCCTTCGCGACGTCCTCGGTAGCGCGCTGAAGCTCGCGCATCATCGCGATGCTGTCTTCGCGGGTGGCACCGGGGAGCATGGCGAAATTGCCCGTGACCGAGCCTTGCTCCGGCGAATTGAAGAAGCGCCACGGCACATCTCCGCGGATGAAGAGCGCGGCCTGCGTGGCCAGAAGCAGCATCGCGCCTGCGATCACCGGATAGCGGGCGCGGATCACGAAGCCGATGAACGGGCGGAAGAGCGTTTTCGAGAACCAGTCGAGGCCACGGTTCACAACACGCGAAGGCATGTCATACCAATGGTCCTTACCGGAATGCACCAGCGCATGGGCCATGTGGTTCGGCAGGATGAAGAAACACTCGACCAGAGAGGCCAGTAGAACGGCGATCACGGTCAGGGGGATATCCCCGATCATTTCGCCGAAACGCCCGCCGATGAATGTGAGGCCCGCAAAGGCGATCACGGTGGTGATGGTCGAGGCGGTCACGGGCATGAGCATACGCCGCGCGGCAGTTTCGGCGGCCTGTACGGGCTTTTCACCAAGCGTCCGTGACCGGAAATCCGCATGTTCACCCACGACAATGGCATCATCGACAACGATACCGAGCGTGATGATCAGCGCGAAAAGCGAGATCATATTGAGCGACATTCCCGCCGCATACATCACGGCGATGGCCGAAAGCATCGAAACCGGAATGCCCGCCGCCACCCAGATCGCGGTGCGCGCGTTCAGGAAGAGGAACAGGAGGAGCACCACGAGAACGAGGCCCTGCAAGCCGTTGTCGAGAAGAATGTTCAAGCGGCCCGTAATCGCTTCGGCGCGGGTGCGGATCAGTTCCACGGAGGTGCCTGCAGGCAGCGTGGCTTCCATCTCGTCCGCCACCTTCTGAACCGCATGCTGCATCTTGATCGCATCGCCACTGTCCGAGCGGTCCACCCGAACCGACATGGCCGAGTTCGGGCCAACGAAATAGGCGCGGTCGCGGTCGATGCCTTCGGCCCGCACGGTGGCCACATCGGCCACGGTCAGCGTCGACCCATCGGAGTTGGAGCGGATCACGATGGCCGCGATCTGGTCGGCCGAGCGCTTTTCCACGCCGGTCCGCACGCGGGCATTCGCGCCGCTCACATCCCCTGCGGGATCGGCGGTAACTTCTTCGGCAATAGCCGCCGAGATTTGCGCCATCGTCACATCGTGGCGCAGAAGGCTCGCCATCGGCACTTCGATGAGGATCTCGGGATCGGCCACGCCGCGAATGGTCGTACGGGTAATGCCCGCCGCGAAGAGGCGGGTGACGAATTCATCGGTGTAACGTGCGAGTTGGTCTATTCCGACAGGGCCGGTGATGACCACATCGGTCACACGATCCCGCCAACCGCCGCGGATCACATTGGGCTCATCCGCGTCTTCGGGCAGGTTCGTCACCTGATCCAGAGCGGCCTGTACATCTTCGGCGGCGCGGGCAGGGTCCCAGCCCGGCTCGAATTCTAGCGTGATCGAAGCACGGCCCTCGGAAGAGGTCGCGCGGCTGTCGGCCACGCCGTCCACCACCATCAACGCAGGTTCGATGACCTGAACGATGGCCCGATCGACGTCTTCCGCGCCAGCACCCTCCCAACGCACTGAAATGGAAACCTCGTCGGAAACCACATCGGGGAAGAATTGCGCGCGCATGTTCGGCGCGGCGGTGATGCCCGCCACGAGCATAACCACCAGAAGGAGGTTCGCGGCGGTCGGGTGACGGGTGAAGTAACCGATGAAACCGCGCCGCATGGCTTATCCCCCCATCCGCGCTTCGATGCGTTCAACCATCTGCGCCGGAACCTGCGGGTTTTGCAGTTGCGTGAGGATGCGGTCCTTAACATCGGCGGGCAGCATCTTGTTGCCCTCGATGAAGGCCACGAGTTTGGCGCGGCGCTCTTCGGTCAACTCGACCATCGCAGGCGCTTCGGGCGCCGCAGCGCCTTCGCCGCGCAGGGGGCGGACCTTCACACCGGCACCGAGAAGCGGAGAACGCTGCGTGACAATCTCGCGCCCATCAAGCCCCGGTGCGCGTACGAGCACATCATCGCCTTGGCGGCGCTCAAGCCGCACGGGGAGGGCTTCAAGGCGGTCATCTGCTGCCAGCGCCAATACCGTGCCTGCACTATCCAAAGCGCCCGAAGGCAGGCGCACGACCCGTTCCAGTGGTGGTTCATCTACGGAAAAGGTTACGAAATCTCCGGGCTTCAGCCCGCGCGCCGCATCGATGCGGGCAAACACAAGTCGACCCGTCTGTCCGTCGCCCGTTTCGGCACTCGAGCGCGTGAGTGCGCCCGTGGTGCCAATCGACGTGCCCCAGAGATCAAGGGTGATCTGGGCGGGGCGTTCTGAAAGCTTGCCCTCGCTATCGAGAAGCCGCGCGAATTGTGCTGTGGAGAGGCGCACAGCGGCTTCCAACTGTGTGCCGTCCACCAGTGCGGCCAGCCGTTCGTTCTGGGTCACCAAGCGGCCTTCCACCAAGGAAACACCGCTCAATGTGCCCGAGAACGGAGCCGTCACCGTGGTATCGGCCAAACGGCGCTCGGCTTCAGACAGCGCGATCTTCATCCGCGAAAGCCGTGTTGCCGCCTGATCCACGCGGGCTTCGGCCTGTGCGACGGATTGCGCCCGCGAAAGTGCGGCTTGCCGCGCCGAAGACGCGGCCAATTCCGCCGTTTCCAAGGCGGCTTCGGTGCCCACACCACGCTGTGCCAGATCCTTCTGCCGCTTCGCCGCACGGTCGCGGAGCGCGGCTTGTTCCTCGGCGGCGGCCTGATCCGCTTTGGCGAGCGTCAGCGCCCGATCCGCATCGCGCACTTCCGCCTCGGCATCCGCCAGATCTGCCTGCGCGCGGGTGAGCGCGTCTTGGGCATTGGCCGGATCGATGCGCAGCAGGATCTGCCCTTCGCGCACATCTCCGCCTTCCACGAATTCCGGCGCAAGTTCGATCACCTGACCGGCAGCGGCCGCGCGGATTTCGAGGCTACGGCGCGCCTGCACCTGACCATAGGCGGACAGAACAGGTGTGAGCGTTTCGGCTTTCGCCAGTTGCACCGGAACCGCGAAGATACGTTCCCGCGCGGGGGGCGTTCCCGGATCACGGGCGAGGCGGGCGTCAACCGCACCTTTCACCAGCGACGCAGCCCAGATCAGAAGCGCGACAGTCAGCGATGCGAGAAAAAGCCCGGTCAGGCTATGGCGAAGAAAACGCATGGATGGTCCCTGAAAACGCGAGAAGCCTTTGGCGTGACGATAGCGGCGACTTGGGCATTGCCAAGGCACAATGATGTCAAATGATACGGAAGCGCCCCGGATTTCCGTCGGTTTCGGCGATCAGCCTTATTTCCGGCGCTTGTGCTCTTCGAGGCGCGGCATGATTTCCACGAAATTGCAGGGGCGGTGCCTGTAATCAAGCTGCCACTTCAGGATTTCGTCCCATGCATCGCGGCAAGCACCGGGGCTGCCGGGCAGGGCGAAAATATAGGTGCCGCCCGCAACGCCTGCGGTCGCCCGCGATTGCACGGCGGAGGTGCCGATTTTCTGCATCGATACGATGGTGAAGACCGTTCCGAAGGCGTCGATTTCCTTCTCGTAGACATCGCGATGGGCTTCCACCGTTACATCACGGCCGGTCAGCCCCGTGCCCCCTGTTGAGATGATCACGTCGATCTCCGGCGAGGCGACCCATGCTCGGAGTTGATCGGCGATAAGCGGGCGGTCGTCGGTCACAATCGCGCGGGCGGCAAGCGTGTGGCCCGCGGCGGTGACACGTTCAACCAATGTGTCGCCCGAGCGGTCTTCGGCCAGCGAGCGCGTGTCTGAAACGGTCAGCACGGCGATGCGGACGGGGATGAATTCCTTGGTTTCGTCGATGCGGCTCATACGGTGCTCCCTTGGTCGGGGTGAACTTAGCGCGCGTTAAGCCGGACGGCGAGGGGCAATCGGTCGCGCCTCAATGGCCCGTCAGGCGGGCTTTCAGCGAAAGCAGATCGGCCCACGCTTCCCGCTTGGCAGCAGGGTTTCGCAGAAGGTAGGCCGGATGCACCATCGGTAGGGCAGGGCGCCCGAAAGCCTCTGCCCATTGCCCACGCATTCTGAGGATTCCGCGCCGCCCCAAACCCGCATCGCAAGAGATATTGCCCATCAGCACGATCATATCCGGATTGACCAACCCGATGTGCTTCTCGACGAAGGGGCGCATTATGGCGATTTCTTCCGGCGAGGGGTCGCGGTTCTGCGGCGGGCGCCATGGCAGAACGTTTGTGATATAGACGGCGCTTTCCGCATTCGCGGAAGCACGATCAAGCCCGATCGCGGCCAGCATCCGGTCCAGCAGCTGGCCGGCGCGCCCCACGAATGGGCGGCCTTCGATATCCTCCTCGCGCCCGGGCGCTTCACCTAGCACCAACACGCGCGCGGCTGGGTTTCCGTCGGCAAACACCAAGTTGCGCGCCCCACGCTTCAGGTCGCAATGATCGAAGGCGTCAATGGCGGCGCGCAGCGCATCGAGCGATCCGGCACGGCTTGCCGCCGCCCGTGCATCGGCCACCGGATCGGCTTCGACAGGCGGAGGCGGCGGAGCGCTGGCGGATTTCTTCTCGGGAATAGCCACAGATGCGGCTTTCGCAGGGGAGGTTTCTGGAAGTTCATAGCGCGACAGGGGCGCGTCGAGGATCGCCTCGTCCACTCCCATCTCGACCTGCCATTCCAGAAGCGCTTTCGCGAGCGACCAGTCGATGGCGTCTATATGCATCGATTCCCCAACCATGCGCGCAGACTAGCCGCCATAGGTGCGAAGCGGAAGGGCGGCGCTTGCCCCAATTCGCGGGCTTACCTATAACGCGCGAAAGCCCGAACGAGGGTTTCCACTGGAGGGCAGAGAGATGACGTTCGCACACAGGCACCTGTTAGGGATCGAACCCCTCTCCCAAGCAGACATCACCAGCGTTCTGGATCTGGCCGACCAGTATGTGACCCTCAATCGCGGCGCGCAGAAACATTCCGATGCTCTGGCGGGCCTCACCCAGATCAACATGTTCTTCGAGAACTCCACGCGCACCCAGTCGAGCTTCGAACTGGCCGGTAAGCGGCTTGGAGCGGATGTGATGAACATGTCGATGCAGACCTCTTCGGTGAAGAAGGGGGAAACACTGATCGACACGGCCCTCACCCTGAACGCCATGCACCCTGATCTCTTGGTGGTGCGCCACCCGAATTCGGGTGCGGTGGCGCTTCTGGCGCAAAAGGTGAATTGCGCGGTGCTGAATGCGGGCGATGGCCGCCATGAACACCCGACGCAAGCGCTTCTCGATGCTCTCACCATCCGCCGCAAGAAGGGCCGCTTGCATCGCCTGACCATCGCCATTTGCGGCGACATCGCCCATAGCCGCGTTGCTCGTTCGAACCTGATCCTGCTCGGGAAAATGGAAAACCGCGTCCGCCTCGTTGGCCCGCCCACGCTGATGCCCGCAGGGAGCGGCGAGTTCGGCGCAGAGGTTTGCCACGACATGCGCAAGGGCCTGAAAGACGCGGATGTGGTGATGATGCTCCGGCTCCAGAAAGAGCGCATGGATGGCGGTTTCATCCCGTCCGAGCGCGAATATTACCACCGCTACGGGCTCGATGCCGAGAAACTCTCACACGCCAAGCCCGACGCCATCGTCATGCACCCCGGCCCGATGAATCGAGGCGTTGAAATCGACGGCGCAATCGCAGACGATATCAATAGGTCCGTGATTCAGGAGCAGGTTGAAATGGGCGTCGCAGTCCGTATGGCCGCGATGGATTTGCTGGCCAGAAATCTTCGGGCCGAGCGTGCAGGGAAGGACGTTGCAGTTTGAGTGAAGGGCCGGGTTTTCAGAAAAGCTCTTTCCGCCAAGTCTGGGTGTTCGGTGTGGATTTACCCGAACCCGAGGCCAGAGCCCTTTTGGAATACCCCGACGAAGACAGCCGTTCGCCTCTAGAGGAACTCTTGGGAGTTTCGTTTCTTGACGAAGACTTCATCGAGATTTTCGACGCTAAGTGGCTCGCTTCTTATGGCTTTGCCCACTACCTGACCGAAGCAAACGGGATGAGCGAAGACTCCGTCTCGCCTGATGCCGCGCGCCTCGATGCGTTGGAAGGAACCGTGCTTCTGGTCTTCCCGCAAGCCTTGCGCGAGGGCGCCACCATGGAGCCGCGCTATCCCCTGCAATTCGTTGGGTCCTACCTCGAAGCCATGGAAATTCGGGTGCCGGAACCGATGCCGACCGAGAGCGCCAAAGGCGTTCTCGAAGGCCCGGCAGGCAAGCCGCGCCCCTCGGATGCCGCTATTCTTGGGCGCGTTGCGACTGCCGCGCTGATTTTTCTGTTCGCTTTGGTTCTCCTCATGGTTTGGGTGGCGGGATGAAAGATACGGTCATTGCGGTTTTTCGTCCGGATCGGGCGCAATATTGGCGGGATCAGGCATGGATGGCTGCGGCTGCAATGGCCGGCGGCATGGCCGTACTTTGGGCAATGGGGAGCCCCCATATCTGGACAGGCGCTGTCGGTGGATTGGCTGCCATCGCCCTGCGAAGCTGGTACCTGGCCTCCGAAGAACTGACGCACGAATGGCGTCTGAGTTCGGTGATGCTGCAAGGCCCCAACAGGCGGGTGGTCACAGTCGGCGAGATCGTTTCGATCCGCGGCATGGGCTCGTCGGTGCAGGTCGTCACCAAACTCGGTGACAAGCACCTCATCAAATACAACGCCAATCTTCCCGAGGTAATGGCAGAGCTCCGGCGCGTTACCGGTGTGAGTGGATGAACGATAAGGCGGATTGGTCGAAGTTCCTGTCGGTTGAGGAACGCTTACTTTGGGAAGGGCGCCCAGAACCCGGTTTCGTGCTTTCGCAGAGCAGCGTGCTGCGCCTCCTTCTCGCGGCATCCTTTCTTTTCAACGCGGTCCTTTGGTGGAATGCCTCGCTCGCCGTGGCCTTCGCGCTCCTCGCAGGCGGGGTTTGGCTGGGCGAAAAGGAACTGGCCAACCTCTTTCTGGGTGGCCGTCGGCGTTACGCCCTGACCACCTAGCGCGCGCTCGTGATGCGCAAGCGGCCCTTGGGCGGGGTGGAGTTGCAAGGCTGGCCGATCACCGACGAAACGATCGTCACCCTCGATGACCGCCAACCGGGCCACGTGAGTTTCGGCTTCGAACCAGTCGCGATGAAGCGGAACCGTCAAGTCAGGGCGGTCGGTTTCGACCGCATCCGCAATCCGCGCGAGGTCTATGACCTGATCCGTCAGCTTCAGCGGGGCGAGGTATGACCGAGCCCGCGCCGGGATGGGAAAGCGTTCTCCGGCCGGGAGAAACCCTGATCTGGCAGGGCCAACCTGATGGTGGCCTCTCGTTCCGCCCGCAGGACATTCTGATGGCGATCTTCGGATTTTCCTTCGCCGTTATCGCCGTGTTCTGGATGCAGAGCACCATGCGTCTCGGGGGATATTTCTGGCTTCTCGGCGGCTTCCATCTGGCCATCGGCCTTGGCGTTGGTCTCTGGGGCCTTTTCGGCGCCGCCCTCCTCAACCGCCGCACGTGGTACAGCCTCACATCGGAGCGGTTTTTATCGCCACAGAGTTTCCACTCATCGGCAGGCGCTTGAGAGAAATCTATCTCAACCCGTCGCTCCGCATCGACCTGATCGACGGCCCCTTGGCCGAAATCCGTTTCGTGCAGGAAGGTTTCGGCGCATCGGCATCAGGCAAAGCCGTGCCCGATGCCTTCCTCCGCCTCAAAGACGGGCTGCGCATCTATGGTGAAATCCGGCAGGCGCAGGCAAATCGCCGACAATCCTCGCGCGGGTCCTAACTTTTCTCTTTCGTGTCGGGCGCAAGGCCCCTATTTCCGGTGCGACCCAGAATAGGCGGGCCCGCTCCCCATGCGGCCCGCAGAGCGAGGACCATCACCATGACTGCAACGCTCCTTCACAATGCCCGCCTGATCGATCCCGAAGCGGGCACCGTGTCGGTAGGCTCCCTTCTGATCGAAGCGGGGCAGATCGCGGCTTTCGGGTCTGCGGTGAACACGCCCAAAGGCGCGATGGAGGTCGATCTAGGCGGTACGCACCTCGCGCCGGGGATCGTGGATATCGGCGTAAAGGTCGGTGAGCCGGGGGAGCGTCACAAGGAAAGCTTCCGCTCGGCAGGCTTGGCCGCAGCGGCGGGCGGGGTGACAACGATGGTCACGCGCCCCGACACGAAACCGCCGATCGACACGCCCGAAGCACTCGAATTCGTCGCCCGCCGCGCGCGCGAGGTTTCGCCCGTGCGGGTGCTCGCGATGTCGGCACTCACCAAGGTGCGCGAAGGCCGCGAGATGGTGGAGATCGGCTTCCTGATGGATGCGGGCGCAGTGGCCTTCACCGATGGCACCCATGTCGTGACGGACACGAAAGTGCTCTCTCGCGCACTCACCTATGCCCGCAGCCTCGGCGCGCTGGTGATTGGCCACCCGCAAGAACCCATCCTCTCCAAAGGGGCGGCGGCCACCTCCGGCAAGTTCTCCTCGCTGCGCGGCATCCCCGCCGTTTCCTCCATGGCCGAGCGCATGGGCCTTGATCGCGATCTCGCGCTGATCGAGATGACCGGCGCGCGCTACCACTTCGACCAGATCACCACGGCCCGCGCCTTGCCCGCGCTGGAACGCGCCAAGAAGAGCGGCCTCGACATCACGGCAGGCACCTCGATCCACCATGTCACGCTGAACGAATTCGACGTGGCCGACTACCGCACCTACTTCCGCCTCACCCCGCCGCTCCGCAGCGAGGACGACCGTTTGGCCATCGTTGAAGCGCTGCGCTCCGGCCTTATCGACATCCTATCGTCGATGCACACCCCGCAAGACGAGGAATCAAAGCGCCTTCCCTTCGAAGAAGCCGCCCCCGGTGCCGTTGGCCTCGAAACCTTCCTGCCCGCGATGCTGCGCCTTTACCATTCCGGTGATCTGAGCCTGCCCGAGCTTTTCAAACTGGCCTCCCTCAACCCCGCCAAGCGCCTCGGGTTGGCACAGGGTCGCATGGCCGTGGGCGCACCCGCCGATCTCGTGGCATTCAACCCCGACACCCCCTTCGTGCTCGACCGTTTCGCGCTCCGCTCGAAATCGGGCAACACCCCGTTTGACGGCGCGCGGATGCAGGGTATCGTGCACGGAACCTGGGTGAACGGCACCCGCGTCTTCGGAGAGAACTGATGCCAGCGATGGAAACCGCCCTCCCGCTCCTGCTGCTGTGCGCGGCTTTGGGCTATCTCCTTGGCTCCATCCCATTCGGGATCGTGGTTACGCGGATGCTGGGCTTGGGCGATGTGCGCAAGATTGGTTCCGGCAATATCGGCGCAACGAACGTGCTCCGCACCGGGAATAAAGCGGCGGCACTGGCCACGCTTCTTCTCGATGGCGGCAAAGGGGCCGTAGCGGTTCTGATCGCGCGGGCTTTGGTGGGCGAGGATGCAGCACAGGCAGCTGGCTTGATGGCTTTCGTCGGCCATTGCTTCCCGGTCTGGCTCAAGTTCAAAGGCGGCAAGGGTGTTGCCACCTTCCTCGGCCTCCTTCTCGCACTGGCTTGGCCTGTAGGCCTCGCAGCCTGTGCCTCGTGGCTCGCAACGGCAGCGCTCGCGCGGATTTCCTCGCTCTCGGCACTCGTCGCAGCGGCTTCGTCGACGATCTGGTGCTTCATCTTCGACCAGGGCGAGATCTTCTTCCTCGCCGCCTTCCTCACGCTCTTCGTCTTCTTCACCCACCGCGCCAATATCGCGCGGCTTCGGGCGGGAACCGAGCCGAAGATCGGCAAGAAGTAATCAGGAACAGCACGCTCCGCCTGCCAGATCCTCAAGGATCGGGCAATCGGGGCGGTCATCGCCCGCGCAGGCATGGACCAGATGCGCCAATGTGGCCCGCATGGATTGCAACTCCGCAATCTTCGCGTCGATCTGCTTGAGGTGCTCGCCAGCCAGCCGTTTCACCTCGCCACTCTCACGGCCCGCATCCTCGTAAAGCGCCAGAAGTGTCCGGCATTCCTCGATGGAAAATCCCAAGGCGCGCGCGCGGCCAATGAAGGCCAGCTTATGCAGATCACTATCGCGGAAGGCGCGGTAGCCATTGGCACCGCGCAAGAGCGTAATCAGCCCGATTTCCTCGTAATAGCGGATGGTCTTCGCAGGCAGGCCCGAGCGCTGGGCTACATCTCCGATATTCATGAGCGCACCTCCGGTGCCCGCACCCGCCGCAAGCGGAGCGCATTGGTCAGAACGAAAACCGAGGACATCGCCATCGCGCCCGCCGCAAGCATGGGCGACAGCAGGATGCCGAAGGCGGGATATAGCGCACCCGCCGCCACCGGGATCAGAGCAGTATTGTAGCCGAACGCCCAGAAGAGGTTCTGCCGGATATTGGCCAAAGTCCGGTGCGATACCTCGACGGCATTCACAACGCCCATCAGATCGCCCGCCATCAGCACTACATCCGCCGATTCAATCGCCACATCGGTGCCAGTTCCAATCGCGATCCCGACATCGGCATAGGCGAGGGCGGGCGCATCGTTGATCCCGTCGCCCACAAAGGCCAAGGGCGCAGCCAAGCCTTGCAAAGCGGCAACCTTGCCATCCGGCAAGACCCCCGCGATGACTTCGGTGATCCCCACCTCGGCGGCAATGGCTTCGGCGGTTTCCCGTTTGTCGCCGGTGATCATCACCACATGGATGCCCTGCGCCTGCAGTGCCGTGATAGCAGCGCGGCTCGTCGGCTTCACCGGATCGGCCACACCCAGCACCGCCGCGATCTGTCCATCAACGGCTGCAAAAAGCGCCGTGCGGCCCAGCCGAGCGATCCGCGTTTCGGCCTCGGAAAGCGGCCCGATCGAAATGCCTTCCTTGGCCATCAGACGATCCGCGCCCACCGCTATCCGGTGGCCCGCAACCATGGCCACAACCCCATGCCCGGTGATCGACTGGAAGTCTGTTACCTCCAGCAGGGTCAGGGCCTCTGCCTTCGCAGCCCGCACAATGGCTTCCACCACGGGATGTTCCGAGCGCGCTTCCACAGCGGCGACCAAAGCAAGAAGTGCAGCCCGTTCAAAGCCTTCCGCCAATTCCAGATCGGTCAATTCAGGCCGCCCCGCCGTCACGGTGCCGGTCTTGTCTACGGCAATCGTTTTCACACTCGAAAGCTGCTGCAAGGCGTCGCCTTTGCGGAAAAGTACGCCCAGTTCCGCTGCGCGCCCTGTGCCCACCATGATCGACGTGGGCGTCGCCAACCCCATCGCACAGGGGCAGGCGATAATCAGTACAGAAACCCCCGCCACCAAGGCATGGGTCAAGGTTGGGCTCGGCCCGAACAGGAGCCAAACGAGCACGGTCAGCGTAGCTGCCGCCATCACCGCAGGCACAAACCAGAGCGTGATCTTGTCGACCATCCCCTGAATAGGCAGCTTCGCCCCTTGCGCGTTTTCCACCATGCGGATGATCTGCGCGAGCACCGTATTCGCGCCCACAGCCGTCGCCGCATAGGTGAGCGCGCCCGCCCCATTCACAGTGCCGCCCGTCACTGCCGCGCCGATGGTTTTCTCCACGGGCAAGGGCTCGCCCGTAATCATGCTCTCATCCACATGCGACTGGCCCTCGGTCACGCGCCCGTCCACGGCGATCCGCTCGCCCGGTCGCACCAACACCAGATCACCCACCTGAATACTCTCGATCGGCACTTCTTCGGCCACGCCGTTTTTCAGCGCATGGGCGGTTCGCACTTGCAGGCCGAGGAGCTTCTGGATCGCCGCCCCCGTCCGCCCCTTGGCGTGGGCCTCAAGGAACCGCCCCAAAAGGATCAGCACCACGATCACAGCCGCCGCCTCGAAATACACCGCCCTCACCGCCTCTGGCAGCAGGGCGGGGAAGAAGGTGGCGATCACCGAATAGAGGTAGGCCGCAGATGTCCCCACCGCGACAAGGCTGTTCATATCGGGGGCACCCTTCATAAGCGCCGGAAAGCCTTTGCGGTAAAACTGCTGCCCCGGCCCGATCAGCACGAGCGTGGTCAGAGCGAACTGGATCAGGCGGCTCGTTTCCATCCCGATTGTGCGCACCACCCAATGGTGGAACGGAGGAAGCACATGCCCCCCCATTTCCAGAATGAACATCGGCAGCGCCAAAGCGGCGGCGTAGAGCAGTTTCGCCCTCAACTGCCGCGCCTCTTCTTCCTTGCGCGTCGTTCTGTCGGCCTCTCCCGATGCCTCTGCCACCTTTGCCGGATAGCCGAGCTTGCTCAAAGCCGAAACGAGATCGGCAACCGCCACGCTGCCTTCAACGTAACGCACCTGCGCCGTTTCAGCTGCGAGATTGACGTTCGCTTCAAGCACACCGGGCATCTTTTCGAGGCGCTTTTGCACCCGCGCCACGCAAGAGGCGCAGATCATTTCGGAAACGTTGAGCACCACATCCGAGGCGCGCACGGGATAGCCCAGCTTCTCGAGCTTGGTCATCGCCTGCGAAATCCGCTCCGGGCTGTCGACAGAAAGCCGCGCGGTTTCCGTCGCCAGATTGACCGACACATCCGAGACGCCGTCGAGCGATTTCAGTCCCTTCTCCACCCGCCCGACGCAGGAGGCACAAGTCATTCCATCAACGAAAAGGGTAATCGGCTGGGTGGTCATGGCGGTCTCTTTCTAATTGCCGTCCCGATATAGGCGTTCCAGTTACTGGAAGGTCAAGCCTGCGGGCTTCGAAACTTTTTCTTGCGAAAGGGATTGACCTTCCAGCAACTGGAAGCCCCATGTAAGCGCAAAGCATCCAAGGAGACCGAGATGAAATTCAGCGTTCCCGACATGAATTGCGGCCATTGCACCGCAACCATCGAGAAAACCCTCAACGCCGCAGGCGCCGATGTGCGCTGCGATCTGCCCTCGCGCACCATCGAGGTTTCTGGCCCGCTTTCCGCGGCAGCCGTCACCAAAGCCCTCGATGACGTAGGCTTCGACGCCACACCGGCCTGATTTCTCGGCCTAGGTCTGAAAGCCGCCCGCACCGGGCGGCTTTTTCATGTCTGCTCAACACTGCGATCCCATAGGCGCTTGACGGCCAGCCTTCGCGCGCCACTCTTCCCTTAAGAGGAGGGCCCATGGTTCCGTCACGATTTGCGCTTTACATCGAAAGACTGTCACGGCGGCTTTGGGTCTGCGTCGCGGCAATGGCGTTTCTTTCGCTTCTGGCCTTAGCTTTGGCAGCGGTGATCGAACCCTATCTTCCAGACAAGATCGCCAATGCGCTCGTCGAAGAGGATTTGCTCCCCGTTCTCTCGATCCTCGCGTCGTCCATGCTCGCAGTCTCGACCTTTTCGCTTGGCACCATGGTGTCGGCCCATCGCGGTGCCGCCTCCAACGCCACACCGCGCGTGCACCAACTGCTGATGCAGGATGCGACCACGATTAACGTGCTGTCGATTTTCATCGGTGCCTTCGTCTATTCGCTGACGGCGATCTTGCTGTTCCGTCTCGGTCTGCATGGGTGCAACGCTCGACCTCCAGGAGTGGCGCGCCCGCAAAGCCCTTGAGCGCCATTGTGCGGCTCCCTTTCTGGGAGGTGTGCCAATCGAGGCGGATCATGTTCTTCCAGCGAGGGCAGTGGCGCTGGAAGCAGAAACTTCGGGCACCTTGCAGGCGATTGATGTGGACGCCCTGAATGCTTGCGCCGAGGCGGCGGGCGTTCATGTCTGGCTCGAACGGATGCCGGGGCAGGTGGTGCTTGCAGGTTGGCCCGTGGCGCGGATCGGGGGCACAGTCGACGAGAGCACCGCCGCCCGTATGCTCAATTGCTTCGTGATCAGCACCGGACGCACCTTCGAGCAGGACGCAGTCTTCGGCCTCCTCGTGCTCTCCGAAATCGCTTCCCGCGCTCTTTCGCCGGGCATCAACGATCCCGGTACGGCGATCGAGGTGATCAGCCGGCTCGAACGCCTGCTGTGGGATCACGCCCGCGCCTCGCACTCCGAGGCAATCCCATTCAGCCGCGTCCACGTGCCCCCCGCAGCGAGGCCGCCTTCGCGGCCATCACGCGCGACGGGGCGGGACAGATCGAAGTCGCCAAGCACTTGAACGCAACGTTAAACGCACTCGGCAATTCCGGATCTGTAGAAATGGTGGAGGGTGCCGAAGCGATGCGCGAACGCCTCTTCACCTATGCCGAATCCGCCCTTCCCATTCGCGCGGACGTCGAACAGCTCCGCGCCTGATCGGCCTTTGGGCGACTCCGGCTACCACGATTCGAGATAAAATATCAAAACTGCGGAAGAAAATTCCGCATATTGGCATTTCCCTAACGTCAGACCCCGCTAAGCCTGTTGACGCAAGCCTACCTTACCGGACAGTCTGAACATGACGGTGACGAATGGAGGCGTCACCGAACGTTCGCGGTGCATCTTGAGGGGTGGGCGCGAACGATCTCAGACCGGGTCAACCCGGCTGGCCCTGCAAGGGGCGAACAACAGGGGAGGAACGCGTGGAAGTTTTACAACTTCTTATCAGCGGCCTTGCGAACGGCTGTGTCTACGGACTCGTCGCGCTCGGTTTCGTGCTGATTTACAAGGCCACCGAGGCCGTCAACTTTTCGCAAGGGGATTTCATGATGCTGGGCGCGTTCGTGACGCTCGGCTTTGTGAATCCCGAATATATGGGCCTGCCGTTCTGGGTGGCTTTGCCGCTCGTGTTCATCGTAATGGGCACCATCGGTTACCTGCTCGATCTTATCGTGCTCCGCGCGGTGTTCGGTCAGAGCCAAGTGGCTGTTATTATTCTAACAATCGCCATCGGCTTCGTGATCCGCTTCGTTGTCGGCATTATCTGGGGCCATGAGCCGCAATCCCTGCATTCGCCGCTCGCCTTGGGCGATTTCCGGATGGGGGAGCTTGTGCTGGGCCTCGCGGATGTCGCGGTGATCGTCACCACCTTCGTCATGACCATGCTTCTGTGGCAGTTCTTCCAGCGCACCAAGATCGGCCTTGCCATGCAGGCCGCTTCGCAGAACCAGATGGCGGCCTATTACATGGGCATTCCGGTGAAGCGGGTGCAGGGTATGGTCTGGGCTCTCGGCGGGATCGTCGCGGCGGTCGCAGGCATTCTCTACGCCTCCAAAGGCTCCATTGACCCCACCGCTGGCTTCATCGGCATCAAGGCCTTCGCGGCGGCGGTGATCGGCGGCTTCGGCTCGCTTCCGGGTGCTCTCGCTGGTGGCCTAATCGTCGGGATCATCGAACCCTTCGCGGCCCGCTATCTTCCACCCGGCTACAGCCAGATCGCACCCTATGCGCTTCTGATCGCTGTGCTGCTCTTCCGTCCGCATGGCCTGTTCGCACAGGTCCGCACGAAGAAGGTGTGATCCAATGCGTTTCCATTTCAAAACAAGCTACGACGACGATATCCGTCTCTTCATCGACGGCTGGAAGTTCTCGCTCTACGCAGCCCTTCTGGTCTTCATGCTCGCCCTGCCTTGGTTGATCGACGATTTCTACCTCGGTGAAGCCAATAACGTTCTGATCTGGTCCGTTTGCGGCTTGGGGCTGATGCTCCTCACCGGCCAAACCGGCCAAGCCAGCCTCGGCCACTCCGCCTTCATGGCGCTCGGATGCTATTCCTGCGTAATCATGATGGAAAGCGGTGTGCCTTTCATCATCGCCCTTCCGATGGCAGGCGTGATCACCGGATGTTTCGGCGCACTCATCGCCATTCCGGCCTTGAAGCTCCACGGCGTTTACCTCGCCATCGCAACGCTCGCCCTCGCCATTCTGGCCGATGACATCATCGTGCTTCTCGAACCCTGGACAGGCGGCGTCGCGGGCAAGGTTCCGCCAGATATCGAGGTTTTCGGGCTGACCATCAATCGCTGGGGCAACCCGACGGAATGGTACTACATGACCCTTATCGTGGTGCTGGTCTGCACGCTCTTCTATCGCAACCTGCTCCGCGCCCCGCTCGGCCGTTCCTTCGCCGCCGTCCGCGACAGCGAGATCTCGGCACAGGCCATGGGCGTCAACATCGCCCGCACCAAAACCATCGCTTTCGGCCTCTCCTGTGCCATCACCGGATTGGGCGGCGCGCTGATGGGGCTTTTCGCGGGGGCGTTCAATAACGAAACCTTCAACTTCCTCCTCTCGATCCAGCTTCTGATGATGATCGTGGTGGGCGGTTTGGGCTTCATCCACGGGGCCTTCCTCGGGGCTATCGTGATCGCCTTCCTGCCGCAGTTCCTCTCGATCGTTTCGGATACGATGGGGCATGGCGTGGCAATCCCCGGCCTTGAATCGGCGGTCTTCGGGGTCATCCTGATCGTCTTCATCCTCTTCGAGCCGATGGGTCTCTACGGTCGCTGGCTCAAGATACGCACCTTCCTCGAGCTTTTCCCCTTCGCCCGCAAAGACATGTTCAAGCGGCAAAAGAGCTATCTGAAGACGGAGCGCCTGAGATGAGCCTGTTAGAAATTGAAGGCGTCACGCTCAAATTCGGTGGCGTGACCGCAGTGAACAACCTGACCATGAACGTCAACGAAGCCGAGGTTTTCGCCTTGGTGGGGCCGAACGGGGCCGGCAAGTCGACTGTGTTCAACCTGATCTCGCGTTTCTATACGCCGGTGTCCGGTTCGATCAAATTCGATGGCGTCGACCTGCTGAAACTCGCGCCGCACGAAGTGCCTTCGCTCGGCATCGCGCGGACGTTCCAAAACATCGAACTGTTCCATCAGGCGACCGTTCTGCAGAACCTCCTCGTGGGGCGGCATCGCCATCGCCAATCGAGCCTCCTGCCGCAACTTCTGCACCTGCCTTCGGTGCGCGCAGAAGAGCGGGCGCATCGGGAAGCGGTGGAACAGGTGATCGATTTCCTCGATCTCCAACCCTACCGCGACAAGATGATCGCAGGCTTGCCTTACGGCGTCCGGAAAGTCGTCGAACTGGGCCGCGCGCTGGCTTCCAAGCCGCGCCTCCTACTCCTCGACGAACCCGCTTCGGGCCTTTCGGTGGAAGAAACACAGAACATGCGCTGGTGGATCGACGATATCCGCCGCCAAATGGGGATCACGGTTCTGATGGTGGAACATGACATGGGCCTCGTCGGGAAAGTCTCCGACCGGGTGCTCGCCTTGGCCGACGGGGCCAAACTCGCGGAAGGCACGCCGCCCGAGGTGCAATCGCATCCGGCAGTGATCGAAGCCTATCTCGGCACCTCTGCTATTTCGAAAACCGCGGATGCAAAGGGGGCGCGGGTATGACGGCGCTTCTCGAAATCCGCAACCTCGAAACCTTCTACGGCCCGATCATGGCACTGCGTGGCGTCAGCCTCGAAGTGCACAAAGGCCGCGTGGTGACAGTGCTTGGCGCGAACGGCGCGGGCAAAACAACGCTTCTGAAAACCCTCTCGGGCATCATGGACCCGGAAAAGGGCACGATCCTCTTCGAAGGTCAGGAAATTCAGGGCAAGGAACCGCATAAGGTGGTGCGTTCGGGCATCGTCCACGTGCCGGAAGGCCGCGAAGTGTTCCCGCTCCTGACCGTGGAAGAAAACCTCGCGCTCGGGGCCTACACTCGCTCCGACAAGGCCGAGATCGCCCGCGACCGCGACATGGTGTTCAGCTACTTCCCGATCCTCGCGGAACGGCGCAAGCAGGAAGCAGGCACGCTCTCGGGTGGCCAGCAACAGATGCTCGCCATCGGGCGCGGTTTGATGCTCCGCCCGAAGATCATGCTCCTTGATGAACCCTCGCTTGGCCTCTCGCCGATCCTCACGCAGGAGATTTTCGCGATCCTGAAGCGGCTCAATAAGGATGAGGGCGTGACGATGATGCTCGTCGAGCAGAACGCCGCCGTGGCCCTCGATCTGGCCGATGACGGCTATGTGTTCGAACTGGGCCGTATCGTGATGTCGGGGACTGCCGAGAAACTGGCAAACTCCGAAGACATCAAGAGCTTCTACCTTGGCCATGCCAACGAAGGTGCCCGTGGCGAACGCCGCTGGAAGCGCCGCAAGACGTGGAGATGAGCGCATGAACATGCACACAGCCCCCGCCTCCGTGACGATCAACGGCGTGACAGTGAACGCCGACCCGAGCCAGCGCCCTGTGCTGGTCGACGGCAACGACACTATCGTCAAACTCTTCCAAGCCCGCTGCAAAGCCTTGGGCGGGCGCACCGCGCACCGCGAAAAGGATTTCGGCATCTGGAAGGCCTGTAGCTGGGCCGACTACTGGGACTATGCCCGCAAGATCGGCATGGGCCTCCGCCACTTGGGCCTCAAGCGCGGCGAAGTGGTGTCGATCCTCTCCGAGGACCGTAAGGAATGGGCCTATTTCGATATGGGCATCCAGTCCGTCGGCGGCATTGCCTCGGGCGTTTACACCACCGACTCTGCAGCGCAGCTGGCCTATCTCATCAACGACAGCGACTCCCGCTTCCTGATCGTCGAGAACGAGGAGCAACTCGACAAGTTCCTCGAAATCGAAGGGCAGGTGCCGGGGCTCGCCAAGGTCATCATCCTTGAATACGAAGGCCTGCACGCCCTCGATCACGAGCGCTGCATCTTCATCGACGATCTCTATGCCTTGGGTGAAAAGGCACAGGCCGCCGAGCCGAAAGCCTTCGAGGAAGAAATCGCCAAGTCCCGCGCCGAAGATACCGCGCTGCTGATCTACACCTCGGGCACCACCGGCATGCCCAAAGGCGCGATGCTTTCGAACGAAAACATCATGATGGCGATCACTGCGGGTGCGCATGGCCTTCCCGCCATGGAAAGCGACGAGCAGCTTTGCTTCCTGCCGCTTTGCCACATCCTCGAACGCGACGTGTCGATCTACTTCCCGCTCGCGGCGAAATGCACGGTGAACTTCGCGGAAAGCCCCGAAACGATCTTCGCCAACCTACAGGAGGTCAGCCCGATGACCTTCACCGCCGTGCCACGCGTCTGGGAAAAGATCTATTCCCGCGTGCTCATCATGGTGCAGGAAGCCACATGGATCGGCCGCATGGCCTTCGGAGCCGCAATGAAGGCAGGCCAGGCCCGCACCAAGGCGATCATGGAAACCGGCAATGTGCCCTCAGGCACCGCGATCAACTACTGGGTCTGGGATCACCTCGTCCTGAAAAACCTCCGCCGTATGCTAGGCTTCGACCGGATGCGCCGGGGTGGCACCGGGGCAGCTCCGATCTCGCCGGAACTTCTGAAGTGGTACTGGTCTATCGGTGTGCCTCTCGTCGAAGGCTACGGCATGACCGAAACCGCCGGCATCGCTACGATCAACACCCCCACCGAGAACCGCGTCGGCACGATCGGCAAGGTGATCCCCGGCGTCGAGGCGCGCATCGCCGACAATGGCGAGATCCAGACCAAGGGCCTCAACAACTTCCAAGGCTACTGGCGCAACAACGAGAAAACCGCCGAGACTTACACCTCGGACGGCTGGCTCAAAACCGGCGACGTGGGCCGCATTGATGGCGACGGCTACGTCACCATCACGGGCCGCTTGAAAGACATCATCATCACGGCTGGCGGTAAGAACATCACCCCCGCCGAGATCGAAAGCCGCCTCAAGTTCAGCCACTACATCTCGGATGCCGTGATCATTGGCGACAAACGCAAATACCTGAGCTGCCTCATCATGATCGATCAGGAGAACGTCGAGAAATTCGCGCAGGACCGTAAAGTCCCCTTCTCGGATTTCGCTTCGCTCTGCCGCGCCCCCGAGGTGCTCGAACTGATCCAGGCCGAAGTGGATCAGGTGAACAAGGAATTTGCTCGGGTCGAGCAAATCAAAGACTTCCGCCTCATCGATGTCCTGCTCACCGCCGAGGACGAGGAGCTGACTGCTACGATGAAGCTGAAGCGTGCCACTGTCGAAAAACGCCACAAGGCGTTGATTGATGATATGTATCGTTCTTAAGCCCCAAAATAAGGTGGGGCCATCTCAGGGAGGAGACCAAGTATGAAGACAACTTTGAAAGCACTGGCGATCAGCGCCCTTGCTCTCGGTTTGGGCGGCGCGGCGCAGGCGGAAACGCAGGGCGTTTCGGCCAATGAAGTCGTGATCGGTTCCGTGAACGACCTTTCCGGCATCTTCGCCGCTGTTGGCGTTCCGGCTGTGAACGGCGCGAACCTGCGCCTCAAGGAAGCCAACGATGCAGGCGGCGTCCATGGCCGCAAGATCACCTTCATCGTCGAAGATCACGGCTACCAGCTGCCGAAAGCCACACAGGGCTACAACAAGCTCATCAACCGCGACAAAGTCTTCGCGATGATGCTCTCGCTTGGCACGCCGATGAACCTCGCTGGCTTCCAGCTGATGGATCCCAAAGGCATCTTCAACATCAACCCGCTCAGCTCCGCACGCGAAATGCTGCAAGAGCCGATCGACAACAAGTTCATCACCTTCTCGAGCTACTACGATCAGGTGAAGGGCGGTCTCGCCTATCTGTCGAGCACCTTCGGCGTGAAAAAGGTCTGCACCATGTACCTGCCGACCGACTTCGGCAAGGAAATCGCGCTGGCGTCGAAAGAGCAGGCACCGAACTTCGGCATGGAGTTCGTGTCGGAAACTACCCACAAGCCGGACGAGCAGGACTTCGTCGGCGCTGTGCAGAAGCTCAAGGCAGATGGCTGTGAAGTCGTCACCATGGCGCTCGGCGTTCGTGCAGGCATCACCGTTGTCGGCACCGCGAAGAAACTGAACTGGACCGACGTGAAGTTCCTCAACACCTCGGCTGGCTTCCTCGAAGTCGTCGCGGCTGTTCCCGGCGGCGTGACCGAAGGCCTCTATGCCTCTGCCGGCTGGCAGGACATGGTTGCCCGTATGGACGTTCCCGCTGTGAAGACCTTCGCGGACGCATACCAGGCCGCTTACGGCCAGCCCGCATCCGGTTTCGCGATGCTCGGCTACTCCGCCGCTGACACGCTCGTCCGCGCGCTCGAAGCCGCCGGCGCAGACCTCACGCCCGAGTCGTTCAAAGCGGCGATGGAAAACGTGAAGTATGACAGCGAACTTCTCGGCACCACCATCAACTACACTCCGGAAACCCACCAGGGCGCGAACGATGTGATCGTCTCGGTCGTCGAAGGTGGGGTCTGGAAGATGGTTGGTAAGCAGTAACTCTGCCCATCGGCGAAAATCAGCCAAGGGAGCGCTCCGGCGCTCCCTTTTCTATTGTGCTGCCAGACTCCCGCGTTAGCGCAACCGTGATTCGCGGTTGGGTAAGAAAATTGCGGCGCAAATGGGTATATTGGCCAAAATCTTCCGTCTCGGACCTAAAGTTGAGTTTCAGCCACGCTTTTCTTTGCAAGGGTGACGTTACGGAAAAAATGCAACAAGCACTGAAAAGAACGCGGTATTTTCCGGAAATTTACAAAATTCACAGGAAAACCAGAAAGAAATTTACAGAAAAATACCGTGAAAGAAGGTGGTTACAGAAAGTTTAACTTGTGGCAAATGTAGGCACGGGAAGAAGCGCGTGACGCAATTTGCGGCACGACACTTAAAGACGACCGGGCACACGTGCCTGTTCCAAGGAGGATTACATGACGGACAAGACCTACCCGCCTTCGGCGGAATTCGCGGCATCGGCACATATCGACGCTGAAGCCTACCGCACGATGTATGCGGAGTCGGTGTCCGACCCCGAAGGCTTCTGGGGCAAGCATGGCAAGCGGGTCGACTGGATCCGTCCCTACACTAAGGTAAAGAACACCTCGTTTAAGCCCGGCAACATCGACATCCGCTGGTTCGAAGATGGCTCGCTGAACGTTTCCGCAAACTGCATCGACCGCCACATGGGTACCCGTGCCGATCAAGTGGCGATCATCTGGGAACCCGATGATCCCAAAGAGCCCGCCCAGCACATCACCTATCGTGAACTGCTGGCCCAGACCT
Organism: Paracoccaceae bacterium; assembly: GCA_023260655.1. Taxonomy (GTDB): domain Bacteria; phylum Pseudomonadota; class Alphaproteobacteria; order Rhodobacterales; family Rhodobacteraceae; genus UBA9554. The sequence continues at coordinate 35,217 of JALQUU010000027.1, forward strand.
CGCGCATGGCCAATGTGCTGAAGGACATGGGCGTCGGCAAAGGCGACCGCGTTGTCATCTACCTCCCGATGATTCCGGAAGCCGCCTATGCAATGCTCGCATGCGCGCGTATCGGCGCGATCCACTCCATCGTGTTCGCTGGCTTCTCGCCGGACGCTCTTGGCGCGCGGATCAACGGCTGTGACGCGAAAGTCGTCATCACCGCCGACCACGCTCCCCGTGGTGGCCGCAAGACCCCGCTCAAAGCCAACACCGATGCAGCGCTCCTCCACTGCAAGGACACTGTGAAAGTCCTCGTCGTGAAGCGCACCGGCGACCAGACCACCTGGATCGATGGCCGCGACTACGACTACGGCTCGCTGGCAGCCGAAGCGTCGTCCTTCTGCACCCCCGCCGAAATGAACGCGGAAGATCCGCTCTTCATTCTCTACACCTCGGGTTCCACGGGTCAGCCGAAAGGCGTCGTGCACACGACCGGCGGCTATCTCGTCTATGCAGCGATGACCCACCAGTACACCTTCGATTACCACGAGGGCGACATCTACTGGTGCACCGCTGACGTGGGTTGGGTCACGGGCCACTCCTACATCGTCTACGGCCCGCTGGCGAACGGCGCGACCACGCTGATGTTCGAAGGCGTCCCGACCTATCCGGATGCAGGCCGCTTCTGGGCTGTCTGCGAAAAGCACAAGGTCAACCAGTTCTACACCGCGCCCACCGCGATCCGCGCGCTGATGGGGCAGGGCACCGAGTACGTCACCAAGTATGACCTCTCCTCGCTCAAGCTCCTCGGTTCGGTTGGCGAGCCGATCAACCCGGAAGCCTGGAACTGGTACAATGACGTCGTCGGTAAGGGTAAGTGCCCGATCGTCGATACCTTCTGGCAGACCGAAACCGGTGGCCACATGCTCACCCCGCTGCCGGGCGCAACCGCGCTGAAGCCGGGTGCGGCACAAACCCCGTTCTTCGGCGTTCAGCCCGTGGTTCTCGAACCGACCTCCGGTGCCGAAGTCCACGAAACGCCCTGCGAAGGCGTTCTCTGCATCAAGGACTCGTGGCCGGGCCAGATGCGCACCGTTTGGGGCGATCACGAGCGCTTCGAGAAGACCTACTTCGGTGACTACAAAGGCTACTACTTCTCCGGCGACGGTTGCCGCCGCGATGCCGATGGCGATTACTGGATCACGGGCCGCGTTGATGACGTGATCAACGTATCCGGCCACCGCATGGGCACCGCCGAAGTCGAATCGGCGCTCGTTGCACACGAGAAAGTCGCCGAAGCGGCCGTTGTTGGCTATCCGCACAACATCAAGGGTCAGGGCATCTACGCCTATGTCACCCTGATGAATGGCATCGAGCCCACGGACGAACTCCGCAAGGAACTGGTCACTTGGGTGCGTAAGGAAATCGGTCCGATCGCTTCGCCCGATCTCATCCAGTGGGCTCCCGGCCTGCCGAAAACCCGCTCGGGCAAGATCATGCGCCGCATTCTGCGCAAGATCGCCGAGAACGATTACGGTTCCTTGGGCGACACCTCGACGCTGGCCGATCCTTCGGTCGTCGACGAGTTGATCAACAACCGGATGAACCTCGCTTAAGGCAGGGAAGCAAAAAACCATGGCAAAACCTGCAGTTCTCATCCTTCTCGGCCCTCCCGGGGCCGGGAAAGGCACTCAGGCCCGGATGCTGGAAGAGGATTTCGGCCTCGTTCAGCTCTCCACCGGTGATCTCCTCCGCGCGGCTGTCGCGGCAGGCACCGACGCGGGCAAGCGCGCGAAGGCTGTCATGGAAGCGGGCCAGCTCGTTTCCGACGACATCGTGCTCGCGATCCTCAAGGATCGGATGGCCGAACCCGACACCCAGAAGGGCATCATTCTCGACGGTTTCCCGCGTACTGCGGGCCAAGCTGCGGCCCTTGATGACCTACTTTCTGCATCTGCACAGCAAGTGACTGCCGCAATCAGTCTAGATGTGGTAGATGAAGCTATGGTGGCCCGTGTATCTGGTCGCTACACCTGCGCCAAATGCGGCGAAGGATACCATGACGAATTCAAGTTGCCCGCCACCGCGGGCTCTTGTGACAAATGCGGCGGCACGGAATTCAAACGTCGTGCCGACGACAATGCTGAGACGGTGCGAGAGCGGCTTAGTGCCTATCACGCCCAGACGGCGCCGCTGATTGCCTATTACGATGGCAAGGGCTTGTTGAAACGGGTGGACGCAATGGGCGCCATTTCAGACATCCGTACCTCGCTTGCCTCGATCGTTAAGACAGCAACAGCGTAACAGGGGGGCCCGTCTTTGGAAGGAAAAGGCGGGCCGGAGACATAACGGAAGGGAGTGACACAAATGGCGGACAACAACTCGTCCAACGCCTATTGGGCCGCGAACATCAAAACCATCAAGATCTTCTTGGTGATTTGGTTCGTCTGCTCGTTCGGCTTCGGCATTCTGCTGCGCCCCATGCTTTCGGGCATCGGCGTTGGCGGTACGGATCTTGGTTTCTGGTTTGCCCAGCAAGGTTCAATCATCGTGTTCCTGGTTCTCATTTTCGCCTACGCGGCCAAAATGAACAAACTGGACCGCGAACACGGCGTAGAAGAATAAGAGGGATAACAGGAACATGGATCAGTTTACCCTTAACCTGCTGATCGTGGGTGCGACCTTCGCACTCTACATCGGCATCGCGATCTGGGCCCGTGCCGGCTCTACCGCAGAATTCTACGCAGCTGGCCAGGGTGTTCCCCCGGTCATGAACGGGATGGCCACTGGCGCTGACTGGATGTCGGCAGCTTCGTTCATCTCGATGGCAGGTCTGATCGCCTTCGGCGGTTACGACACCTCGGCCTACCTGATGGGCTGGACCGGCGGCTACGTGCTGCTCGCTATGCTTC
>JALQUU010000028.1 GCA_023260655.1 Paracoccaceae bacterium
GAGAATGAAAAACTGGTCGAGCAGATCGTCGATCAACTGCTTGGTGCCAGCTCTGACGAAGAGGATGGCGACGACGGGGATGTTCTTGAATTCGAGACCGACGAGGAGATCGTGCTCGAATTTACCGACATGCCTGCGGCGACGCCAACGGGCTGGCGCATGGAATACATGTCGATGCCGGGGCCTGCGCTGTCGGTGAATTCACCTTTCAGGAGATGCGGCGCGCCGATGCAGAATTCGATCACTTCGAGGCCACGCTGCACGTCGCCTTTCGCGTCGGGGAAGGTCTTGCCGTGCTCCGCGGAGAGCGCTTCTGCGAGCTTGTCCATGTCGCGGTTGATGAGGCGAACGAACTCCATCATCACGCGGGCACGGCGCTGCGGGTTGGTAGCACCCCATGCGGGCTGCGCAGCGGCTGCGGCCGCAACAGCGGCATCTAGCTCGGCTTTCGAAGCCAGAGCGAGTTTCGCCTGCACTTCGCCGGTGGCGGGGTTGAATACGTCTGCAAAACGGCCCGACGTGCCTGCGACACGCTTGCCGTTGATCCAGTGACCGATCTCTTTCATGGGGGACTCCTCCTAAAGCTGGCACAAGTTTACTCTTGCAGAGATGCGGCGGGAAGCGGCAAAATTCCAAAAAGACTTTGCAAAATTGCAGGAGGGTGAGCGGGATGGACTGGGACGATATTCGGGTGTTTCTTGCGGTGGCGCGGACCGAGAGCCTTTCGGCGGCGGGGCGCAGCTTGAAGGTTGATCCGGCAACAGTCGGGCGGCGGATCGCGAAGCTTGAGGAAGCGTTCGAAGCGCCGCTTTTCGCGAAATCCCCGCAGGGCTATGCATTGACCGATGCAGGGGCGCGGCTGGTTGGCCATGCGGAGGCGGCCGAGCAGGCCATGGCGGGAGCTTTGGAAGAGGTGCGGGGGCAGGGCACGGGGTTTTCTGGCCAGATCCGCATCGGTGCGCCGGATGGCTGTGCGAACTTCCTTTTGCCGCAGGTTTGTGCTGCGATTTGTGCGGCGAACCCCGATCTGGATGTGCAGATCGTGGCGCTGCCTCGGGTGCTCAACCTGTCGAAGCGGGAAGTGGATATGGCGATTGCCGTTTCGCCACCAACGGCGGGGCGGTTGCTGGTGCAGAAAATCACCGATTACCACCTGAGCCTTGCGGCGTCGCGGATGTATTTGCGCCAGAACGCCCCGATCCAGACGCCTGAAGACCTCAAGGGCCACCGGATGATCGGCTATATCCCTGACATGATCTTCGACAAGGAATTGGACTATCTCGGCGATCTTGGTGTGGAGCGGGTGGCGCTGGCTTCCAACTCGGCCTCGGTGCAGTTCCAATGGGTGCGCCTCGGGATGGGGGTGGGGATGGTGCATGATTTCGCAATCGCCTCGGCGCCGCGTGTGTCGCGTGTCTTGCGTGAACACATTAGCCTTACGCGCTCGTTCTACCTTGTGCGTCATGCCGATGATCGCCGCCTTGAGCGGATGAACCGGTTTGCGGAGGCGCTGATCGAAGGCATGCGGGAAGAGGTGCTCCGGCTGGAAGGCGTTGACGAAGAAAACAGCTGACTTGACAGAAAGTTGCGTGAGGAGGACGCTGGAGATCAGGAAATTTCCTGAAATTCATTCAATCTGGGAGGCCTGCCATGCTCGTGCACCAAATTCTCAAGGCTAAAGGCAATCACGCAGTGATCACTGTGACGCCGGAAACCAAGATCGAGGAGGTTGCGGATCTTCTGGCGCAGAGGCGGATTGGTGGTGTGGTGGTTTCCGGAAACGGCAAGAGCGTGGACGGGATCCTGTCCGAGCGTGACATCGTGCGTGCATTGGCGTTGCGGGGCGGGAACTGCCTCGGGATGAAAACTGAAGATCTGATGACGCGGAATCCATCCTGCTGCAGCCCGTCCGATGAAATGGATACTGTCCTGCAGCGGATGACTGATGGCCGTTTCCGCCATATGCCTGTCACGCAAGGCGGCGAATTGGTGGGGATCGTGACGATCGGCGATGTGGTCAAGGCGCGGCTTGACGAGTTGTCGATGGAGAAGACGGCATTGGAAGAGATGATTATGGGTCGCTGAGCGGATCCGTATTTTTCTGCACTTGCAAACGGGCGCGCAATATTGTTGCGTGCCCGTAAGTAACTAGAGGGGGACACCTTGATGCGCATTGGCCTTTATCCGGGCACGTTCGATCCGATCACTTACGGGCATACGGATATCATTCGCCGCTCGTGCTCCCTCGTGGATCGGCTAGTGATCGGCGTTGCCATCAACCGTGACAAAGGGCCTTTGTTTGCGCTCGAAGAGCGCGTGGCCATGATTGAATCCGAGTGCAAATCCATGGTGGAGGAGACGGGCACCGAGATCGTGGTGCATCCGTTCGAGAACCTGCTGATCGATTGCGCCCGTGATGTGGGGGCAAGTGTGATCGTGCGCGGGCTGCGTGCGGTGGCCGATTTTGAGTATGAATTCCAGATGGTCGGAATGAACCGCGCGCTCGATGCCAGCGTGGAAACGGTTTTCCTAATGGCCGATGCGCGCCGTCAGGCGATTGCATCGCGGCTGGTGAAAGAAATCGCGCGTCTTGGCGGGGATGTATCGAAATTCGTTCCGCCGGCGGTCAAAGAAGCTTTGGTGGCGCGCTACAACCGCTGAACGCTAGCGCCAGAACGCGACCCATTCGATCAGTTCGGCGAATTTGCGGGCGAGGAAAAGCAGGTTGTCTCCGCTGAAGGCGAACATGTCGAGGCAAATGGCTGCGAGGATCATCACACCGAGCGCAATTGCGATTTGATTGGTCATGCCGCTGCCTCCTGACGTTGTGCCTATATGGCCCTGTTCGCCCGCTACTGTCGAGAGAACAAGAAAAAACGCCCGCCGGATTGGCGGGCGTTATTCGTTTCCCAGACGGGAAATCAGAGCAGTTTGCCCATGGCTGCGGCGACATCGGCCATACGGACCGAGAAGCCCCACTCGTTGTCGTACCACGACAGAACGCGTACGAGGCGGCCGCCGATGACCTTGGTTTGGTCGGGCGCGAAGATCGAGCTTTCGTTGGTGTGGTTGAAGTCGATCGAGACTTTCGGCTCCGGATCATAGCCGAGAATGCCTTTCAGCGCGCCTTCGGCGGCTTCGCGGACTACCTCGTTCACATCGGCAACTGTGACGTCTTTCTTGGCGATGAAGGTGAGGTCAACGCAGGAGACGTTCGGGGTGGGAACGCGGACGGCGGAACCGTCGAGCTTGCCTTTGAGCTGCGGCAGAACCTCGCCCAGAGCTTTCGCGGCACCGGTGGTGGTGGGCACCATCGACATGGCGGCGGCGCGGGCGCGATAGAGATCCTTGTGGCGACGATCAAGGGTGGGCTGGTCGCCGGTGTAGGAGTGGATCGTGGTCATGATGCCGCTCTCGATACCGATTGCCGCATCCAGAACCTTGGCGAGGGGCGCGAGGCAGTTGGTGGTGCAGGAGCCGTTCGAGATCATCGTGTCGCCCTTGGCGAGCTGGTCGTCATTGACGCCTATAACGATTGTCTTCTGCACGTTCTTGGCAGGAGCCGAGATCAGAACCGATTTCGCGCCGCGCTCGAGGTGCTTCTTGGCCTTTTCGCCGTCGTTGAAGTTACCCGTGCATTCGAGAACCACATCGACACCGGACCAGTCGAGCTCGTCCATGTTATAGGTGGACATCACATCGAATGCGCCGCGGCCCAGATCCATCTTGCCGTCGCCGATGGTGACGGTGCCGGGGAAACGACCATGCACCGAGTCGTAGCGGATCAGGTGCGCTGCGGTTTCGAGGGGGCCCGTGGCGTTGATGCGGACAACCTTGACGTCTTCACGTGCCGATTCAGCGATGTGGCTGAGGGTGCAGCGGCCGATGCGGCCAAATCCGTTGATTCCGATCGTGATGGTCATGATGCTCTCCTTGAATGGCTTCAGGCGCAGCAAGCGAGGCGCTGGTTCGCCGATTGCGGCCCTCATAAACCGGGGCGGGCAATGGCGGAAAGCCGAAAAGCGACAGCAATTTCCATTGTCAGCGCTATCATTCCGATGATTGCGCTAACGCCATGCGCGGGTCTCCACTGTCGAGGCCCTTGTGCTGGAAACGGAGGTCGGTAGGGTAGGGTCAAACAATCCGAGGACGAGCAATGAGCGGACTACTGGCCCTTTTGGACGATGTGGCGGCCATCGCAAAAGTCGCGGCAACGAGCGTTGACGATATCGCCGCCGCTGCATCGAAAGCCGGTGCGAAAGCGGCAGGGGTGGTGATCGACGATGCGGCTGTGACGCCCAAATATGTGCATGGCTTCGCGCCGGCACGTGAATTGCCGATCATCTGGAAGATCACTAAAGGGTCTATTTTCAACAAGCTCGTCGTGCTGCTTCCGGGCTTGATGCTCCTTGCGCAATTCGCCCCTTGGGCGATTACCCCGCTTTTGATGTTAGGGGGCTCTTATCTCTGTTTCGAAGGGGCGGAGAAACTCTTCCACGCCCTTTTCCCGCATGGCGATGCCCATGTTGAGGCCGATATGGACATCAAGGATCCGTCCCATCTGGAAGAGGCCAAGGTCAAAGGGGCGATCAAGACGGACTTCATTCTCTCCGCTGAAATCATGACGATCTCGCTAGCCGCGATCGAAGTGCCGAACCTCTGGATGCAAGCCGCGTCGCTTGCTCTGGTGGGGCTCTTCATTACGGCTGTCGTCTATGGTGGCGTGGCACTGATTGTGAAGATGGATGATGTGGGGCTGCATCTGGCCTCGACCGCCCGCCTCTCGGCCACGCGCAAGTTCGGCCGGTGGTTGGTGCAGGCGATGCCCGCTCTGATGCAGCTTTTGTCCACCGTTGGCACCGCCGCGATGCTCTGGGTCGGTGGCAGCATCGTGATCCACGGTCTTCATGAACTTGGTCTGCATTGGCCCTACGAGCCGATCCATGCGCTCGCAGAGGCTACTGCGCACGCGGTGTCGGAGCAGCTTGCGGGCTTTGCGGAGTGGGCTGTTACGGCAGGGCTCGACGGTATTTTTGGTTTGGCCTACGGGCTTTTTCTGATCCCCGTGGTGACAAAAATTCTGAGCCCCATGCTGGCTGCCGTCACAGGATCGAAAGGGGCGCACTGAACGAGAGTGCCCTGTCTCTCGCTTTGAAAATATCCCGGGGGGATGCCCTGAAAGGGCAAGGGGGGCAGAGCCCCCCCTTTTCATTCGTTCAACAAAGCCGTTGCCGGAATTAGCCGAGCAGGCGTTTCACCTCGGCGGCGACGGCCTCGGCCGTGATGCCGAACTTCTCGTAGAGCACTTCTGCCGGAGCGGAGGCGCCGAAGCCGGTCATGCCGACGAAACCTGCTTTCGCTTCGCGACCGCGTTCGCCGATGAGCCAGCGGTCCCAGCCCATGCGAACGGCCGCTTCTACGCCGACGCGGACGGGGCCTGCAGGAAGCACTTTCTTGCGATAGGCTTCGTCTTGCGCGGCGAAAAGCTCCATCGAGGGCATCGAGACCACGCGGGTACCGATGCCTTCGGCTTCGAGGAGATCACGCGCGGCCATGGCGATTTCCACTTCGGAGCCCGTGGCAATCAGGATGGCCTGACGCTTGGAACCCGCATCGGCCAGCACGTAGGCGCCTTGTGCGGTGAGGTTCTTTGCCGTGTGCTTGGTGCGCTGCGTTTTCACGTTCTGGCGGGTGAGCGAGAGGACCGAGGGGGTCTCCTTGGTCGAGAGCGCGAGTTCCCAGGCTTCGGCGGTTTCAACGGTGTCACAGGGGCGGAAAACCCAAGTGTTCGGGGTGGAGCGCGAGATGGCGAGGTGTTCGACGGGTTGGTGCGTCGGGCCGTCTTCGCCGAGGCCGATCGAGTCGTGGGTCATCACGAAGACGGTCGGGACTTTCATCAGGGCTGCGAGGCGCATGGCCGGGCGGGCGTAGTCGGTGAAGGCCATGAAAGTGCCGCCGTAGGGGCGGATACCGCCATGCAGCGCCATACCGTTCATTGCGGCGGACATGCCGTGTTCGCGGATGCCCCAATAGACGTAGCGGCCCTTGCGGTTGTCGAGATCGAAGATGCCAAGGTCACCGGTTTTGGTGTTGTTGGAGCCGGTGAGGTCTGCCGAGCCGCCCACGGTTTCAGGCATGATGGGGTTGATGACTTCGAGCACCATTTCGGAGGACTTGCGGGTGGCCACCTTGGGGGTGGACTCACTGACCTGCTTCTTCAGGGCGCGAACAGTTGCTGCGAGTTTGGCCGGTGCGTCGCCTGCGAAAGAGCGGAGGAAATCGGCGCGTTTACCTGCGGGCATGGCAGCGACGCGGGCGTCCCATGCGGCGCGGGGCTCGGCACCGCGCTGGCCTGCGGCTTCCCAGAGGGCTTTCACATTGGCCGGAATTTCGAAGGGCGCATGTGCCCAGTCCCAGCCCGCTTTGGCGGCATCATTTTGCTTCGCGTCGGTCAGCGCGCCGTGGCCTTTCGAGGTGTCTTGCGCGGCATGGCCCAGAGCGATGTGGGTTTTGCAGGCGATCATCGAAGGCTCGGCGGTGAGTTTCGCTGCGCGGATGGCGGCGTCGATTGCGACGGGGTCATGGCCGTCGATTTCCTGCACGTGCCAGCCGGAGGCGCGGAAGCGGGCGACCTGATCGGTGCGGTCCGAGAGGTCGACGCGACCGTCGATGGTGATGTTGTTGTTGTCCCAGAGCACGATGAGGCGGCCGAGCTTGTGGCGGCCGGCGATGCCGAGGGCTTCCTGGCTCACGCCTTCCATGAGGCAACCGTCACCTGCGATGACGTAGGTGTGGTGATCCATGATCTTCGAGCCGTAGCGGCCACGCAGGATTTCTTCGGCCATAGCCATGCCGACCGAGGTGGCGATGCCTTGGCCCAGGGGGCCCGTGGTGGTTTCGATGCCTGCGGCATGGCCGTATTCCGGGTGGCCAGCGGTGCGCGCGCCCCACTGACGGAAGTTGCGGATCTCGTCCATCGTCATGTCGGCATAGCCGGTGAGATGGAGGAGCGAGTAGATCAGCATCGAGCCGTGGCCTGCCGAGAGCACGAAGCGGTCGCGATCCGGCCAGTTTGGCTGGGTGGGATCGAACTTCATATGTTTGGTGAAGAGCACCGTGGCGACATCGGCCATGCCGATGGGCATGCCGGAGTGGCCGGAATTTGCGGTGGCAACTGCATCCAGCGTCAGAGCGCGGATGGCGGTGGCCATACGCCAGTGGTCGGGATGGGCGGAACGGAGCGCGGCGATATCCACGGGGCAATGTCCTTTACTAGGAGTGCGTTCGGCGCGGGTTTGCCACCCGTGTTAGCGAAGATCAAGCGCCGCACCTAAGTGCTTGCGGAAATTACGCCTTTTGAGGGCGCATTTTCCGGATCGCTTGGTTAGACTTATGGTCATATGCCGGGGTGCCGTGATTCGAGCGCTATCCGGAGCCATTGCGCGTGGTCACTTTCGCGGCGATCGGCCAAAAAGAGGCAGAGGAGAGGTGCTGGAATGAGCGAAGCACAAGATATTGCAGAACTGGAGCGCCGCCTTTCGAAGGCGCTTGAGCGGATCGGTGGCGCCCTTGAGGGGATGTCGCGCGTGCCTACCGGCGAGAGCGTTGCGGAAGAGGCGAACGCCCCTGCCGATACCGGAGAGACGGCTGCTTTGAAGCAAGCGCTTGAGGAAGAGCGTTTGGCGAATGCCCAGTTGGAAGAGCGTTTGAAGCGTTTGAAAATCCGTAGCGAGAGTGCAGGCGGGTCGCTTCAGAAGGAACTCGACGAGACGAAGGCCGCGATGCGGAAGCTCGATGCCGACTTGCAGCGCTTGCGCCGCGCGAATGACGACCTTCGGGCTGCGGCGGAAGAGTTGCGGACGGCGGCGATGGAGAATGCGGCTGATCCGCATCTGATCAACAAATCCATGCTGGCTGAACTGGAAGCCCTGCGGGCGCAGCGCGCAGCCGATGCAGGCGAGGCAGAGGCGGTTTTGGCCGCGATCAAGCCGCTTGTTGAAGGTGCTGAGCCCGCGGACGCGGAAAAAGAGGAGGCCTGAGCCATGCCAGAAGTTGAAATCCGGATTGGTGGGCGGGCTTTCGAGGTTTCCTGCCAGGAAGGTGAAGAACATTTCCTCTTCTCAGCAGCCAAGCTGCTTGATGCAGAGGCCGCGGTGCTGACCGAGCAGATCGGTCGTTTGCCCGAGGGGCGGATGCTGTTGATGGCGGGGTTGATGCTGGCCGACAGAACGGCGGGGCTTGATGACCGTGTGAAGGAAGCGAACGCTCAGATCGCGACGCTGAAGGCCGAAGTGGAGCAGTTGAAGAACCGCCCCGCGCCCGCACCGGAGCGGGTGGAAGTGCCCGTGATTCCGGCGCAGGTGACCGAGACGCTGGACGAACTGGCCGCGCGGGCGGAAGCCTTGGCGCAGAGTGCCGAGGAGAAGGCTAGCGCATAAAAAAGGGCCCCTCGGGGCCCTTTCGTTTTGCTGCTCCGGCCAGATCAGCCGTTGGCTTCGCGGATCTTGTCGGCGGCTTCTTTGGAGTAATCTACCCCGTTGCCATCAAAGAGCGTGTCCAACTCACCAGAGAGGGTCATCTCGGTGACGATGTCACAGCCGCCGACGAATTCGCCTTTGACGTAAAGCTGCGGGATCGTGGGCCAGTCGGAGTAGTCTTTGATGCCTTGGCGGATGTCAGCGTCTTCGAGGACGTTCACATCGGTGTAGTCCACACCCATGTAGTTCAGAACGCCTGCGACACGGCTGGAGAAGCCGCACTGGGGCATCATCTTAGTGCCCTTCATGAAAAGCACGACGTCTTTCGATTTTACGAGTTCGTCGATGCGGGATTTTGCGTCGGACATTTGAGTTTCCTGTTCCAGATCATTCAGGGGCTTTGGTGGTGAGGGCAAGAGCGTGGAGGGCGCCGTTCGGGCCGTCCATCTTGCCTTTGAGGGCGGCGTAGACCGCGCGCTGCTGTTGCACGCGGTTCATGGAGCGGAAGCTTTCATCGACCACTTCTGCGGAGAAATGGGCACCGTCATCGCCTTCGACGCGAATTTTGGCGTTCGGGAATGCATCACGGATCAGGGCTTCGACCTCGTGGGCGTCGATCGGCATGGAAGGTTTCCTCCGGGTCATTACGGTTGCGCTAAATCTAGGCTTTGCGGCGCTTGCCTGCAAGTGCGGCAGATGGCTTTGACAGGGGCGGAATTTCCGGCGATGCATCGGGGAAAGGCCGAAGGAGGGCAGAATGAAAGCGAAGGTGACTTGGATCAACGGGCGGGCTTTTCTTGGAGAAAGCGGCTCGGGCCATGCGGTGGTGATGGATGGCGCGCCGGAAGCCGGTGGGCGCAATATCGGGGTGCGCCCGATGGAGATGATGCTCTTGGGTTTGGGCGGGTGCACGGCGTTCGACGTGGTGATGATCCTCGAAAAAGGGCGCGCGGCGATCACGGGTGTTGAAGTTGCGCTAGAAGCGGAGCGGGCGAGCGAGGACCCGAAAGTATTCACGGCGGTGAAGCTGATCTACACTTTCACCGGCAAGAGCCTGAAGCCTGCGGTAGTCGAGCGCGCGGTTGCGCTTTCGGCCGAGAAATACTGCTCGGTTTCGAAGATGTTCGAGCTTTCGGCCACTCTGACCCACGAAATCCATATCGTGGACGCGGAATAACGCGGGGCGTCTACTTTGAAGCGCTTGCTCAAGCCGGATTGGTGGTGAGCAAGCCTTCGCGGAAAAGGTCGAGTAATTGGTTGACATCTTTCGCATCCAGATGGAAGGCGGAGGGGTTTCTGGTGAAGAAACCGTTTAGGGCGGGGATTGCCCTGACTTGCGCCGAGGTGGCCGAAGCATGGCCCATCGACCAATCAGGGAAGAGGCGCTCGCTAGTTTGATAGTCGAGCAAGACCTGACAGCCGAAGTGGCGCGGGTCTTGTTCGATCTTTGAATAGAGCGCGCGGACGTCTGCTTCGGGGCCTTCGAGAAGCTGGAAGAACACCTGATCCTGATAGAGAAGCGCATCGGTGATAAGGTGCGCCTCATTCGCGGCGCGGGCTTTCACCAAGAGGCTGGACAGGGCTTCGAGTGGCATGCCTGTATGCGCCTGCGACATATAGACGAGGCGCAAGAGCGGCCGTCGAGAGGACATAGACAAACATTCCAGTTCACTTCGAAACTAGAAACGCCTGATTCCCGGACAGTTTACCAATTTTCTGGGATGGGGCGGCGGGTGGCCCGGATCACTCCGGGCCACGTACCGTTTTCAGTCCAGCGCGGCGGCGAATGCGCCACGGTATAGCGCCTTGAGGTCGGCGAGCGGAGCTTCGCTTGCGCCGAGACGCACAGCAGTTCCACCGAAGGCGCCGATGCGTGCCAAGGGAAAGCCTGCTGCCTTGGCGGCGGTTTCGAGTTTGGCTGCGTTGGCTGCTGTTGCGGCGATCAGGTAACGGGCCTGATCCTCGCCGAAGAGGGCTGCGGTGCCGGTGGTCGAGACCGTGACGCCCGTTGCGGCAGCTTCGGCCATCTCGAAGGCGGCGAGAGCGAGGCCCCCATCCGAGAGGTCGGTGCAGGCGCGGATGGCGGCGTGGTTGTCGCGGATGAAGGCACCGTGTGCGGCTTCTGCGGCAAGGTCCACATGCGGCGCGTCACCGTCTTCGCGGCCGAAATGCTCGGCCAGAAGGGCGGACTGGCCAAGGTGGCCTTTGGTTTCACCGAGGATCAGGAGAACGTCGCCCGACTGGGCCGGGCCGAGGATGGCGCGGTCGAGGGTTTCGATGATGCCGACGGCGCAAATCGTCGGGGTGGGCAGGATGCCTTTGCCATCGGTCTCGTTATAGAGCGAGACGTTACCCGAGACGATGGGAGTGTCGAGGGCCAAGCAGGCCTCGCCGATGCCTTTCAGCGCGCCGACGAATTGGCCCATGATTTCGGGCTTTTCGGGGTTGCCGAAGTTCAGGTTATCGGTGGTTGCCAGCGGCTTTGCGCCAACGGCGATCAGGTTGCGGAAGCATTCGGCCACGGCTTGTTTGCCGCCTTCGACCGGGTTCGCCTTGACGTAACGCGGGGTGACATCGGAGGAGAAGGCCAGCGCCTTGCCTGAGCCATGCACGCGGACGATGCCAGCGCCGAGGCCCGGCGCGCGGACGGTATCGGCCATCACCATCGAATCGTATTGCTCATAGACCCATTGCTTGGCGGCGTAGTTTGGCGAACCGATGAGCGCTCTGAGGCCTTCGATCGCGTCGACTTCAGCGATAGGTGCCATGGCGGCCGCTGCAGGGGTGGGAACCCACGGGCGGTCGTATTCCGGCGCGCTCGAGGAGAGTTTCGAGAGCGGCAGATCAGCTTTAACCACGTTCCCATGGAGAATGAGGAAGCGGTCTTCGGGGATGGTTTCGCCGACGATGGCGAAGTCGAGATCCCATTTGTCGAAGATGGCTTTCGCTTCTGCTTCTTTTTCGGGCTTCAGAACCATGAGCATGCGCTCCTGGCTTTCCGAGAGCATCATCTCGTAGGCAGTCATCGCGGCTTCACGCTGCGGGACGCGGTCGAGGTTGAGCTTGATGCCGAGGCCGCCCTTGTCGCCCATTTCGACGGCGGAGCAGGTGAGGCCAGCCGCGCCCATGTCCTGAATGGAGATCACAGCGCCCGAAGCCATCAGTTCGAGGCAGGCTTCGAGGAGGCGCTTTTCGGTGAAGGGGTCGCCGACCTGAACGGTGGGGCGTTTCTCTTCGATGGTCTCGTCGAATTCGGCAGAAGCCATCGTCGCGCCGCCGACGCCATCACGGCCGGTTTTCGCGCCGAGGTACACGACGGGCATGCCGACACCGGAAGCGGCGGAGTAGAAGATCTTGTCGCTGTCCGCAAGGCCCGCGGCGAAAGCGTTCACGAGGCAGTTGCCGTTATAGGCGGGGTGGAAGCGAACTTCGCCACCCACGGTCGGGACGCCGAAAGCGTTGCCGTAGCCGCCCACACCTTCAACAACGCCGTGCACGAGCTGGCGGGTTTTCCAGTGGTCAGGGGAGCCGAAGGAGAGCGAGTTCATCGCCGCGATCGGGCGTGCGCCCATGGTGAACACATCGCGCAGGATGCCACCAACGCCGGTGGCCGCGCCTTGATAGGGCTCGATGTAGGAGGGGTGGTTGTGGCTTTCCATCTTGAAGATGACGGCTTGGCCATCGCCAATATCGACGACGCCTGCGTTCTCGCCAGGGCCGCAGATCACTTGCGGGCCTTTGGTGGGGAGGCCACGGAGCCATTTCTTCGAAGACTTGTAGGAGCAGTGCTCGTTCCACATCGCCGAGAAGATGCCGAGCTCGGTGAAGGTGGGCTCGCGACCGATGATTTCGAGAATGCGTTCATACTCGTCTGGCTTGAGGCCGTGAGAGGCGATCAGGTCGGGAGTGATGGCGGGGTCCTTCATGGCGGGCTCCTTCGAGACGGCAATTTCACGCGCGTCATAGCGGAAGGGGGGGCAGGGGGAAAGAGGCCGATGAAAAAGGCGTAGCTTTGTCGCGCTGGATGGCTGTTTGTGGCGCGGCGACCTGCGAAAAAAAGGCCGAGCACTAAGCTCGGCCGAAGTCCAACAGGGAGGTATGAAAGAGGCGGAATAAATCGACGCCTCAGTCAAGTGATGATTTAGGCATCACTTCCTGACCAATCAAGCGCAATAATGCCGCACTTGCAGCATGGCCGTTATGCGCCAATTGCATGACTTGCTTAACGAGTTAGCTAACTGCCTGATCTTTCATCTGTTTGCGATAACTGATGATCTCGTCCTGCACAAAGTCGCGGAAGGCCGAAACACGCTTGGAGTGGCGCAGTTCTTCGGGATAGGCGAGGAAAACAGGGACTTCGCTGCTTTCAACGTCCGGCATGACCCGTTGGAGATTCGGAAAATCCTGCGTGAGGTAATCCGGCAAGACACCGATTCCGAGGCCGGAGAGCACGCCCTGTAGGACGCCGAAATAGTTGTTCACCTTGAGAGTGGAGCGCGGTTCGTAACTCATCAGATGTGCCACAAGCATAGCTCCGGCACCGACTTGGGCCGCTGTGGGATTCTGGCAAATCAGCCGATGGTTCGAAATATCCTCGATGCGCTCTGGCAGTCCGTTGCGTTCGAGATACTCAGGCGACGCATAGAGGCGCATGCGAACGCCCATGAGACGCTTGCGGATAAGGTCTGCTTGACCCGGTTCTTTCATACGGATCGCGACATCGGCCTCGCGCATCGGTAAATCGAGAACGCGTTCTTCGAGCATGAGGTCGATCTTGAGATCGGGATAATTTGCGTAGAGGGCCGGGAGGCGGGGAGCAAGCCAGAGGGAACCGAATCCGGTCGTGGTGGTGACGCGCAACTCGCCGAACACCTCTTCCTCGCTATCTCGGATGCGGGCGGCGGCGGCGTCGAGCCGTTTGGCCATCGCGGAGGTGGCTTCGAAAAGAAGCTCGCCCTGTTCGGTGAGAATCAGGCCGCGGGCATGGCGGTGGAAAAGTGTGGTGTTGAGGCTCTCTTCGAGCGCCCGGATTTGCCGGGAAACGGCAGATTGGCTCAAATGCAGCGTATCGCCGGCATGGGTCAGGGAGCCAGCATCCGCGACTGCGTGAAATATTCTGAGCTTATCCCAATCCATATTCGCAACTTTCTCCAAGATCTTACCTGAACACGTTCAATACTCGTACCAATTCCTCCTTACAGTATCGTGACGTAGGGTTGTCACGGTTTTTTTGGTTGTAGGTCAATATTTATGACCTAAGATGGTGGTAGACTGACGAAGTCATGAGCAGGAAGGGGAGGCCGGCGTATGACGACTGCTAAAGTTTCTTTGAACGACCGTTTCGATCTTACGAAGTCGCCAGTGATGCTGAACGGCACGCAGGCGCTGGTACGGTTGATGCTGATGCAGAAGGCGCGCGACAAGGCAGCGGGGCTGAATACGGCGGGCTTCGTGACAGGGTATCGCGGATCGCCCCTTGGCGCGGTGGATATGCAGATGCGGCGCGCCGGCAAGGTTCTTGCGGAGCATGACGTCAAATTCCAGGAAGGTTTGAACGAAGATCTGGCAGCAACCGCCCTTTGGGGGACGCAGCAGGCGGAATTGCGGGGCGAAGGCAAGTTCGACGGGGTTTTCGGGCTCTGGTACGGCAAAGGACCCGGTGTAGACCGTTCGGGTGACGTGTTCCGCCATGCCAATATGGCCGGGTCTTCGAAGAACGGCGGCGTGCTCGTTGCGATGGGCGATGACCACACGGGCGAAAGTTCGACTGTGCTGCACCAGTCGGAATGGGCCTTGGTGGATGCCTATATGCCGATCGTGAGCCCTGCGGGCGTGCAGGAAATTCTCGATCTCGGGGTCTATGCCTATGCGTTGAGCCGTTTCAGCGGCAACTGGGTCGGCCTCAAGACAATGAAGGATACGGTCGAAGCGACGGCCGTGGTGGATGCGCGCCCGGACCGGATGCAAGTGGTGGTGCCGACCGATTACCCGATGCCGAAAGACGGGCTGAACATTCGGTTGGTCGATAACCCGACCGCACAGGAAGCGCGTCTCATTGATCACAAGCGGTTCGCGGCGGAAGCATTCGCGCGGGCCAACCGGATCGACAAGCGTGTTTGGGGCAAGCCGGGCGCGAAGATCGGTTTTGTCGCGGCGGGTAAAAACTGGCTCGACCTTCTGCATTCGATGGCACTTCTCGGGATTGATGCGGCAGAAGCGGAGAGGCTTGGGATCACGACCTATAAGGTGGCCCAAGTCTGGCCGCTGGACATGACGTCGTTCAACGAGTGGGCCGAGGGGCTCGATCTGATCGTTGTCGTGGAAGAGAAGCGAAAGCTGCTCGAAGTGCAGATCAAGGAAGCGATTTTCGACGAACGGAAGGGGCGTCGGGTTTACGGTTGGTATAAAGGCGGGGCAGGTGGGCTGCACGAGAAAGAGCTGTTCCCCTCGAAAGGCGCGCTGGACCCGACGTGGATTGCCGAGCAGCTTGGCGATATCCTGATCGAAGAAGGCTGCGGCACCGAGAAGGTGAAATCAGGCCTCGATGCGATCCGCGAAGCTAAGCGCAATGACAACGCCGAAGAAATTGCGACGCGGATTCCCTATTTCTGTTCGGGTTGCCCGCATAACACCTCGACGCGCGTGCCGGAGGGAAGCCGCGCCTATGCGGGGATCGGCTGCCATTTCATGTCGCAGTGGATGGACCGCTCTACCCTCGGGTTCACGCATATGGGCGGAGAAGGGGCGAACTGGATCGGGGAGAGCCTCTTCTCGAAGCGTGGGCACGTGTTCCAGAACCTCGGGGACGGCACCTATAACCACTCCGGTATTCAGGCGTTGCGCGCTGCTATGGCGGCGGGCACGACGATGACTTACAAGATCCTCTACAACGATGCTGTGGCGATGACGGGCGGGCAGCGCAACGAGGGGGGCTTGGACGCCTACCGGATTGCGGCCGAA
This sequence comes from Paracoccaceae bacterium, assembly GCA_023260655.1. Taxonomy (GTDB): domain Bacteria; phylum Pseudomonadota; class Alphaproteobacteria; order Rhodobacterales; family Rhodobacteraceae; genus UBA9554. Next base: position 15,438 of record JALQUU010000028.1, read on the forward strand.
GTGCGCGCCATGGGCGTTGAGCAATTGTTCGTGGTCTATGACGAGAAGGAAGACGTGCAACTGGGCCGCTTCCCTTCGGGCGTGCCGACCTTCGAGCGCGCGGAATTGCCGAAAGTTCAGGAGATGTGCACGACGCTGAAAGGCGTTTCGGTGATCCTCTACATCCAGACCTGCGCGGCAGAGAAGCGTCGTCGCCGGAAGCGCGGCCAGTTCCCTGATCCGGACAAACGGGTGTTCATCAACACCGATGTTTGCGAAGGCTGTGGTGATTGCGGCCAGAAGTCGAACTGCGTGTCCATCGTTCCGGTGGAGACGGAACTGGGCTGCAAGCGCGCGGTGGACCAGTCGAATTGCAACAAGGACTTCTCGTGCCTTAAGGGCTTCTGCCCGTCCTTCGTGACGCTTGAGGGTGCAAAGGTGAAGAAGTCCGAGACTGCCGTGCTCGACTTGCCGGATATGCCTCTGCCGAAGCTGCCCGAGATCAGGGGCACGTGGAACGTTGTGATTACGGGCGTCGGTGGAACTGGTGTTGTGACGCTGGGGGCCGTGCTGGCGCAGGCGGCGCAGATCGATGGCAAGGGCGCTGGCATGATGGAGATGGCGGGCCTCGCACAGAAGGGCGGTGCGGTGCATATCCATTGCCGTATCGCCAACTCGCCGGATGACATCAGCGCGGTGCGTGTGGCAACCGGCGAAGCGGATGCCTTGATTGGTGGTGATCTCGTGGTGTCGGCTGGTGCGAAGACGATTGGCCTCACACGCGCTGGCCGGACCGGTGCCGTGGTGAATAACCATGATATCGTGACGGGCGATTTCACCCGCAACACCGAGTTCCGCATTCCGACGGATCGGTTGAGCCTCGCGCTTGAGGCACGTTTGCGGGAAGGGCTTTCGCTTTTTGACGCCTCCGAACTGGCGCGGGTCACTCTGGGCGACTCGATTTTCTCGAACATGATGGTGTTTGGTGCTGCGTGGCAGCGCGGGCTCGTTCCGCTCTCGCTTGAAGCGATGGAAGAGGCGATCCGGCTTAATGGCGCGGCGGTTGAGAAAAACCTCCGGGCCTTTGCGATCGGGCGTTGGGCGATTGTGGACCCGGAAGGGGCTGCGGCGCTTCTCGTGCCGAAAGTGGTGGAAAAGCCGAAATCCGTGGAGGAGCGGATCGCTTATCGGGCGGCGCATCTCGAGAAGTATCAGGATGCGAAGCTCGCGGCGAAATACCGTGATCTGGTGAATTCCGTGGCGGATCCGCTGGTGAAAGAAGCGGTGATGCAGGGCTATCACAAAGTACTGGCCTATAAGGACGAGTACGAAGTGGCGCGCTTGCACTTGGAGACGGTGGAGAAGGCGCGTGAGCAATTCGATGGTGATTTCGCGGTGAAATTCCATCTCGCGCCGCCGATCCTCGGAAAGACCGGAGCGGACGGGAAGCCCCTGAAGCAGGAATTCGGGCCACGTATGTTGAAGGGCTTTGCAATCTTGGCGAAGCTGAAAGGCTTGCGCGGCACGGCCTTCGACATTTTCGGACGCACGGAGGAGCGGAAGCGCGAGCGGGCTCTGATCGGGCAGTATGAGACTGATCTACGCGAAGTGCTTCTGAAGCTTTCGGATGCGACGCGGGAAGCTGTGGTGGCGCTGGCCGAATTGCCGTTGCAAATCCGCGGGTTCGGGCATGTGAAGCATGCCAACCACATGAAGGCGGAAAAGCGGCGGCAAGAGCTTCTCGCCTTGATTCGCTCGGGTGGAACGGATGCGCGGAAGGCGGCGGAATAACGCACCTTAAACCGTCACGTGGCTGTCATCTTTGCTAGCGAGACTCGGCTGCCGAGAGTAAACGGTGGCCGAGTCAAAGGACGGAGTGACGATGCGAGTCCAACCGCATGAGCGGCAGATTGCCCGCGATATCACCTATTCCAATTCCGCGTCCACGCGGGGCGGTCGGACGCTGATCCGTGTCTTGGAGAATTTCACCGGGCGCATCGGGCTCATCAAGCGGGCGCGCGGCTATGAAAGTGAAGTGGCGCGAGGGCGTAGCTTCTGGGACGTGATCGTCGAGCGCTACGGTTTAAGCCTTGAGGTGGCGGGCGGCGATCTGGAAAATATTCCATCCGAGGGTCCGCTGATCCTGATCGCGAACCATCCATACGGCATTCTGGACGGGCTGATGATGGGGCATATCCTTTCCATCGTCCGTGGCCACTTTCGTATTCTGGCCAATAGCGTTTTCACCCGAGCCCCCGATCTGGAGCGAGTGATCCTGCCGATTTCGTTTGATGAAACGAAGGAGGCGATGGCGCTCAATCTGGCGACGCGAAAGGAAGCGCTGCGCTATCTGGCAGCGGGTGGCGCCATCGGCATTTTCCCGGGCGGAACGGTTTCAACAGCCGCGCGCCCGTTCTCGCAGCCGATGGACCCAGGCTGGCGCGGGTTCACCGCGCGGATGATCGCGAAAAGCGGCGCGACCGTGGTGCCTATCTATTTCGAAGGGCACACAAGCCGGCTTTTCCAGATCGCAAGCCACCTTCATTCAACCCTGCGCTTGGGGCTACTGATTAAGGAATTCGCTAAGCGCGTGGATACGCCTGTGCGCGTGGTGATTGGCCAGCCGATTGCGCGGCATGATATCGAGAGCCGGGCTGGCGACACCAAGGCGTTGATGGACTTTTTGCGGAAATGCACTTACGAGTTGTCGCCAACACCGTTGAAATCCTTCGATTACGGGTTTGAATTCGAAGAGAAACACCGCCGTGAAGGCGGGGAAAGGGCGAGTGGCGATGGCAGTCGGGGTCTTTGATAGCGGTCTGGGTGGCTTGACGGTGTTGGATGCACTGGAAAAGCGCTTGCCTGACGTTCCCTTCGTCTATTACGGCGACAATGCCCACGCGCCTTACGGCGTGCGGGATGCCGATGACATTTTCAACCTGACCTGCGCGGCCGTTGAGCGGATCTGGGCGGAAGGTTGTGATCTGGTGATCCTCGCCTGCAACACGGCATCTGCGGCGGCTTTGAAGCGGATGCAGGAAACGTGGATCCCGCCGAACAAGCGTGTGCTTGGGGTGTTTGTGCCGCTGATCGAGGCGCTGACCGAGCGCAATTGGGGCGACAATAGCCCGCCACGGGAAGTTGAAGTGAAGCACGCGGCGCTTTTCGCGACGCCTGCAACTGTGCGGAGCCGCGCGTTTCAGCGGGAGCTTGCGTTCCGTGCGATTGGCGTCGATGTGGAAGCACAGGCCTGTGGTGGTGTGGTCGATGCGATCGAGGATGGTGATCTGATCCTCGCAGAAGCATTGGTGCGGAGCCATGTGGATGCGCTCTTGCGGAAAATGCCGCATCCGGATGCCGCCGTGTTGGGCTGCACGCATTATCCGTTGATGGAGCATGTGTTCCGCGATGCTTTGGGGCCGGAAGTTTCGGTTTACAGCCAGCCAAACCTCGTGGCGTCGAGCTTGGAAGACTATCTGAAGCGCCGTCCGGAGATGCTTGGATCGGGAACGCAGCGCAAGTTTTTGACAACGGGCGATCCGAAGCGCGTTTCTTCGCGGGCAACGCAGTTTATGCGTCGCTCGATCACGTTTGAATCCGCTTGAGACTGCGGCAGAGAGGCGCATCGGCTTGCGTTTGCGGGCGCGTTGCTTAGCTCTGGGTGAAAAGGAGACGGACCTATGAAAGGTTTGAAGAAGCAACGCCGAATTCAGGTGGTAGCCTTGGCCGTGGTGGCCTTGATCGGGGCGACTGCTCTGATCGGTTACGCAATGAAAGATGGCATCAACTTCTTCCGTGCGCCAAGCCAGATCGCGGCCGATCCGCCCGGACCGACAGAAGTATTCCGCATCGGTGGTTTGGTCGAGGCGGGCACTTTGGTGCGCGGCCAGGGCGAAACGATCAGCTTCAGCGTGACGGACGGCGGGGCCTCGATTCCGGTGGTTTACACCGGTGTGCTGCCCGATCTTTTCGGTGAGAACCAAGGCATGGTGGGGACGGGTCGTTACATCAATGGCACCTTCGAAGCCACTGAAATACTTGCAAAACACGACGAAACCTACATGCCGAAAGAGGTTATCGACGCGCTGAAAGAGCAAGGTGTTTACAAAGAAGGTACGACGCCCGGCAGCTGACCGCGCGGATTGCCTTCCAAGAATTAACCTCTCCGGAATAATGCTGAACCCCATGATCACCAGTCATGGGGTTTTTCGTGAAAACGGTTCAGGACATTGCAAGAGAGATTGTCGCGCGGGAAGGCGGCTTCGTGAACGATCCCGACGATACGGGTGGGGCGACCAATTTCGGGGTTACCCTCGGCACGCTTCGGCGCTTGGGGTTGGATGTGGACGGCGACGGCGAGATCGATGTCGGAGACGTGCAAAGCTTGAAGCCCGAGCAGGCCGTAGCGATTTTCGTCGAGCATTATTATGAGCAAACGGGCATTCGGGCGTTGCCTGTGGTTCTGCAGGCCTCGGTTTTCGACATGTATGTGAACGCGGGGCGAGCCGCGGTCAGGATCTTGCAGCAACTGCTGGTCGAGATGGGGCACCCAATAGCGGTAGACGGGGCAATCGGGCCGCAGACTGTGGAAGCTGCCGAAGTGGCGGCGGCACTCGCACCCCAGTATTTGGCGGATGCTTATGGTATCGCTCGCCGGAATTTCTACCTGAGATTGGCCGACGCACGGCCTGCGAGCCGGAAATTCGCGCGGTCCCGAAGTGGTGAAAAGGGCGGATGGGTGCGGCGCGCGGAAGAGTTTATCAGCCTCGTTACCACATGACCGAAGCGGAATTCCAATCGAGGGTGGCGGCATGGGGCTGATCGAAAAAGGGTTCGATGTTCTCTTCGGAGATCAACGTAATCTGATCCGCGAAACCGCTGGTATTTTCATGGAGCCTGCAGACGAAGGCGCGGAACGCGATGCGGTCATTCGGGATGCTGCTCTCACCCAGTATAAGGAAGAGTTTAGTCAGGTGCGGGAAAGCCGGTTCGATATTTTCATGAACGGCGTCAACAGGTTGCCGCGCCCCATGCTGGCGTTGGGTACGCTTGGCCTGTTTGTTTCGGCCATGGTCGCACCGCTTTGGTTTGCGGAGCGGATGCAGGGAATCGCGCTCGTTCCGGAGCCACTTTGGTGGTTGATGGGGGCGATCATCAGCTTCTATTTCGGCGCGCGTCATCAGGTGAAAGGGCAGGCTTTTCAGGCCAGTGTGGTTCACAATCTCGCGTTGGCCCCGCTGGTTGCAGAGAACGTGAAGGCATTGAAGAACCTGCGTGCCGGAGGTGATTTGGGAGATGGCGCAACAGGTTCGGCCCTCTTGGCAAAGGGGGATCTCAACCGGGCGTTGGAAGACTGGCGCAAGTCGCGGCCTGTGGAACCTTAGTCTAGCGGGCGCGATCTGCGCTAACCCGCGACAACGTGATCTTCTGAATATGTGTTTTCCGATTGGCCGCGGCGCGCGGGCGAATTAATGTCCGCGCATGATTACAGAACTCGGTCACTTCGCCCTCATCCTCGCGGCTCTGGTCGCGCTCGTGCAAACTGTTGTCCCGCTGGTAGGTGCCCATCAGCGCTGGCCGGGATGGATGGCTATGGCCGAGCCTGCCGCATTGGTCCAGTTCCTGCTGGTCGCGTTTTCGTTCGCGGCGTTGACCTATGCGTTCGTCACCTCGGACTTCAGCCTCAAGCTCGTGGTCGAAAACTCGCATTCGCTCAAACCGATGCTCTACAAGGTGTCAGGCGTGTGGGGAAACCATGAAGGCTCGATGCTCCTCTGGGTTCTGATCCTCGCGCTTTTCGGTGCCTCTGCGGTCTGGTTCGGACAAGACCTTCCGCCGACCTTGAAGGCGCGCGTTCTAGCGGTTCAGGCCAGTGTTTCCGTAGCATTTTACGCTTTCATTCTATTCACTTCTAACCCATTCCTGCGGTTGGTTGTGCCGCCCATGGACGGGCAGGACTTGAACCCGCTGCTGCAAGACCCAGGCCTCGCCTTCCATCCGCCGTTTCTCTATCTCGGCTACGTCGGCCTTTCGATGACCTTCGCCTTTGCCGTCGCCGCCTTGATCGAAGGCCGTGTGGACGCGGCATGGGGGCGTTGGGTACGCCCTTGGACATTGGCCGCGTGGATTTTTCTGACCATCGGTATCGCGCTTGGCTCTTGGTGGGCTTATTACGAGCTTGGTTGGGGCGGTTTCTGGTTCTGGGATCCGGTGGAGAATGCCTCGTTCATGCCGTGGCTCATCGCGGCGGCGCTCTTGCATTCGGCCATTGTGGTCGAGAAGCGGGAAAGCCTGAAAAGCTGGACCATCCTTCTGGCGATCCTTGCCTTCGGCTTCAGCCTCATTGGTACGTTCATCGTGCGCTCGGGGGTGATTACCTCGGTCCATGCCTTCGCCAATGACCCTGAACGAGGGGTATTCATTCTCTTTATCCTTGCGATTTTCATGGGCGGGGCGCTGACACTCTTCACGGCGCGCGCCGGGATCATGGAAGCGAAGGGCGTGTTCGGTATGATCAGCCGCGAAAGCGCGCTGGTGATGAACAATATCCTTCTGGCGGTTTCTGCCTTGGTGGTCTTCGTCGGAACGCTTTGGCCGCTCTTTGCCGAGTTGCTCTTCGGGCGAAAGCTCTCTGTCGGCGCACCGTTTTTCGAGGTGGCTTTCACGCCGTTCATGATTGTCTTGGCGGTTTTGCTGCCTGTGGGGGCGATCATGCCGTGGAAGCGCGGCGGCGTGAAACGTGCGTTGCGACAACTGGCTCCGGCTTGGGTGCTGGGCTTTGCAACGCTGGCGCTGGTATTTGCCGTTCAGACGGGCCGTTCGGCTCTGGGACCGGTGGGGCTTGCGCTTGGTGTGTGGTTGATCGCGGGCGCGGCTCTTGATCTCTGGAGCCGGACCGGCACGGGTGGCTTGCGCCGTCTGGCGCGCCTCCCTCGTGCGGATTGGGGCAAGGCGCTAGCGCATGGCGGTTTGGGCATCATCTTTATCGGCATCGCAGGCCTCATGGCTTGGGATGTGGAAGATGTGCGGACGACGAAAGTGGGCGAGCCATTCGAAGTGTCCGGATACCAGATCACTCTGGTCGAGGTGCATCGCGAACAGGGGCCGAACTACATCACGACCATGGCGGAAATGCATGTGACGCGGAATGGCAAGGCTTTGGCAACTCTCTTCCCTGAAAAGCGCGTCTACCCCGTGGCGCAGATGCCGACGACGGAAGCCGCCATCGATAACGGTATCTTGCGGGATATCTATCTGGTGATCGGCGACCCGCAAGCCGATGGGGGTTGGGCCGTGCGAACCTATATCAAACCCTTGGCAAACTGGATCTGGGCTGGGGCGATCCTTATGGCTCTGGGTGGGTTGATGAGCTTGACTGACCGCCGCTACCGCGTTGCTGCAGGGGCGCGCAAGTCCAGCGCTGTAGGAGTGGCGGCAGAATGAGGTCTATCGTTTACGCACTGGTATTGGCGGCCTTCGTCGGGCCTGCGTTTGCTGTGCAGCCGGATGAAATTTTGGCTGATCCGGTGCTCGAAGCCCGCGCGCGGGAGATTTCGAAGGGGCTGCGCTGCCTCGTATGCCGCAACGAAGCCATTGATGAGTCGAACGCCGATCTGGCGCGTGATCTTCGGCTTTTGGTGCGCGAGCGGTTGGTTGCGGGCGATAGCGACGAGGAAACCGTTGCCTTTATCGTGGATCGCTATGGGGAATACGTGCTTCTGAAACCGACGGCAGGCGGCGCAAACTGGATTTTGTGGGGGGCGGGCCCGGCTATGCTGCTGTTGGGGCTCGGCCTCGGGATTTCCTTCCTACGTAAACGTCAGGCTTCGCCGGATGGCGGCAATAAACTGAGCGCGGAAGAAGAAGCGCGGCTTCAGGAAATTCTCAAGCAATGACGTGAGGTTTCTGCTTTTCCAAACCGCGCGGTCAGTTATGGTGCCAGCGCATGGAGGAGGGACCCCGATGGACTACCAAACGATCGCCTATGAAGTCACCGACGGCGTTTCGGTGCTGACGCTGAACCGCCCTGACAAGATGAATGCCTTGAACACGCAGATGCGCGCCGAAGTTGCGCATGCGGCAGGGCGTGCGGGGCATGAAGCGCGTGTGCTGGTGATCACGGGGTCCGGCGACCGGGCCTTCTGCTCTGGGCAAGACCTTTCGGATCGGGCGACTGCTGCCGAGGTGGATCTGGAGCGGACGCTGCGGGACGAATATGGCCCTATGCTCAAAGCGATTTACGACTGCCCCGTGCCGACGATTTCGGCCGTAAATGGGGCTGCAGCCGGGGCAGGAGCGAACCTTGCGCTGGCCGCCGATGTGGTGATCGCGAAAGAAAGCGCCTATTTCCTTCAGGCTTTCACGCGGATCGGTCTCATTCCGGATGCGGGCGGCACCTACTGGATGACCCGCGGCATGGGGGCGGCGAAAGCCATGGGGGCGGCACTTTTTGCCGACAAGATTTCTGCACGGCAAGCCGATGATTGGGGCCTGATCTGGGAAGCTGTTGCGGATGCCGATTTCGAAGCGACCTGGAAGAAGCGCGCGGCGCATTTGGCCAACGGGCCGACGCTGGCTTATGCCAAAGTGAAAGAGGCTATTCGCCGCGCTTGGGACAACTCGCTTGAGGAGCAACTCGGACTGGAAGGTCGTTTGCAAGGGCAGGTCGGTAAGAGCCGTGACTTCCGCGAGGGTGTACTCTCTTTCCTCGAGAAGCGCCCCTCGAAGTTCGAAGGCCGGTAAAAGCGTCTGTTCCTTTCGCGCCTCGAAAAGAAGGCGGCATTGGGCAATACAGGATGTTCGAAAGGCCCACGTCGGTGACGTGGGCCATTTGCGTTTTGGACCCAACAAATTGTCTAACTTGCATTTGGGGTTGGCTCGGGGCTTCGTTGCAAAAGAAAGGGCGCCCCGAGTAGGAGTGCCCTTTCTAGACCAAACCGGGGAGAATTAACCGCGGTTCTCGATATCGACGTAATCACGGTGGGTTTCACCGAGGTAGAGCTGGCGCGGACGGCCGATTTTCATCTGCGGGTCAGCAATCTGCTCTTTCCACTGCGAAATCCAGCCAACGGTCCGCGAAAGCGCGAAGATCGGCGTGAACATCGAGGTAGGGAAGCCCATCGCTTCGAGGATGATGCCGGAGTAGAAGTCGACGTTCGGGAAGAGCTTCTTGTCTGCGAAGTACTCATCCTGAAGCGCGATGCGTTCAAGCTCCTTGGCGACCTGCAGAAGCGGGTTGTTTTCAACGCCGAGAAGATCGAGCACTTCATCGGCCGATTGCTTCATCACAGTCGCACGAGGGTCGAAGTTCTTGTAAACGCGGTGGCCGAAGCCCATCAGGCGGAACGGATCGTTCTTGTCCTTCGCACGGGCGATGAACTCGGGGATGCGATCCACCGAACCGATTTCCTTTAGCATTTCGAGGCAGGCCTGGTTTGCGCCGCCGTGCGCGGGGCCCCAGAGGCAAGCGATACCAGCCGCGATGCAGGCGAAGGGGTTCGCGCCCGAAGACGAGGCCAGGCGAACGGTCGAGGTCGAGGCGTTCTGCTCGTGATCTGCGTGCAGGATGAAGATGCGGTCCATCGCGCGGGCGAGGATCGGATCGACATTGTACTTCTCGGCCGGGACAGCAAAGCACATGTGCAGGAAATTTGCTGCGTAATCGAGATCGTTGCGTGGATACATGAACGGCTGGCCGATGGAGTACTTATACGCCATGGCAGCGATCGTCGGCAGCTTGGCGATCAGGCGAATGGCCGCCACTTCGCGTTGCCACGGATCGTTGATGTCGAGCGAGTCATGGTAGAAGGCGGACATTGCGCCGACAACGCCAACGAGCGTGGCCATCGGATGCGCGTCACGGCGGAAACCACGGAAGAAGTTGTGCATCTGTTCGTGCACCATCGTATGACGGGTCACGCGCGTTTCGAAGTCTTCCAGTTGCTTCGCGTTCGGCAGTTCACCGTAGAGCAGGAGGTAGCAGACTTCGAGGTAATGAGATTTGGCTGCGAGTTGGCCAATCGGGTAACCGCGATGGAGAAGAATGCCTTCATCGCCGTCAATGAAGGTGATGGTCGAGTCGCAGGCTGCGGTCGAGGTGAAGCCCGGGTCGTAAGTGAATACGTCCCCTTGAGCGTAGAGCTTTCGGATGTCGAGAACATCCGGACCGGCCGTTGGCGAGTAAATCGGTAGATCGATTTCCTTGCCATCGAAGCTCAGCTTGGCAGTCTTTTTGGCTTCCATCTCAGTCTTCCTTCCTCATGGTCCCTCCGCGCGGATCGCAGGGGCAAACTAATTCACTGGCGTTAGCAAGGGATTAACCCCTTCACTCTGCCGCGTCTTTCAGTCTGGCCAGCGTTTCGTCGCGGCCGAGAACCAGCATCATATCGAAAACCGAAGGCGTCGCTGTTCTGCCTGCAAGGGCCGCCCGAAGCGGGCCGGCCAAGCGGGCGAATTTCATTTCCCGCGCTTCGACAAAGCTGTTCGCAATCGTCTCAAGATCGTCTCGAGACCAACTAGCATTTTGCATCTGCGGCGTCAATTCTTTCAGTATACCACGGGATACATCATCGAGCTGCGCGGCAGCTTTCTCGTCTGGCTGGATCGGGCGGGACGCGAGTGCAAACTCTGCCTTTTCAAGGAGTTCAGGGAAGGTTTTGGCCCGTTCTTTCAAGTGGGGCATCGCATCGGAAAGGCGCTGCCGCTGGATGTCCGACAAAGCGTGTTGACCTGTCGCGCTCAGGAAAGCCTCAAGCTCGCGCAGCAGCGCAGCATTTTCCGTTGCGGCGATATGCTGGCCGCAGACGTGTTCCAGCTTTTTGAAGTCGAGCCTCGCAGGGGAGCGACCGATCCCGCCGAGATCGAACCATTCCTTGGCTTCGGCATCAGTGAAGAACTCGGCGTCGCCATGGCTCCAGCCAAGACGTGCGAGATAGTTCCGCATGCCTGCCGCCGGATATCCCATGGCCTGATACTCCTCGACACCAAGCGCACCGTGGCGTTTCGAGAGCTTCTTGCCATCAGGCCCGTGGATGAGCGGAATATGGGCCCAGACGGGAACGGTCCAGCCCATGGCTTCGTAGATCATCATCTGGCGGGCGGCGTTGTTGAGGTGATCGTCACCGCGGATGACATGGGTGACGCCCATATCGTGATCGTCCACGACCACGGCCAGCATATAGACGGGTGTGCTGTCAGACCGCAGCAGGACCATATCATCGAGTTGCTCGTTCTTGATGACCACATCGCCCTGAACCTGATCGCGGATCACGGTTTCGCCGGATTGCGGCGCTTTGATCCGAATGACGAAGGGAGAACCGGGGTGGGTCGATGGATCGGCGTCGCGCCAAGGGCTCCTGAAAAGCGTAGAACGCTTTTCGGCTTCGGCCGCTTCGCGGAAGGCCTGGATTTCGTCCTGGGTCGAGAAGCATTTGTAGGCTTTGCCCTTTGCAAGAAGCTCATAGGCCACTTCTGCATGGCGGGGTGCGCGCTCGAACTGGCTGATCACATCGCCATCCCAGTCGAGGCCAAGCCAGGTCAGGCCTTTGAGGATCGCTTCCGTCGCCTCGGGAGTGGAGCGTGCGCGGTCCGTGTCTTCGATCCGTAGAAGGAATTTGCCGCCGCTCCCGCGCGCGAAAAGCCAGTTGAAAAGCGCGGTGCGCCCACCGCCGATGTGGAGGTAGCCAGTCGGCGAAGGGGCGAAGCGGGTGACAATTTGTGACGTCATGGGGAGCATTTAACCTTTCGGTAACCAAGGCCGGTCAAGGATTAGCGCCTGTCTAACGGTGGCCCCATGCAAGAACAAGTCCAGTGGCTAAAGCAACGGCTGATCCATGCGTGGCTTAAGCAGAGAAGTGAAATATTTAACTGGGTTCCCGTTTGCCTTGCATTCGGGATCGCGTTCTACTTTTCCCTGCCGACCGAACCGGACTGGCGATATTGGGCCTTCGTGTTGACTGTTGAAGGTATCGGTCTCGCGATCGCTCGTTGGGGAGCCGAAGACGCGACGCCTTTGGGCTGGGCGATGATGCTCTTTGCGGTGGGGTTTTCTCTGGCGGTCGCAAGGGCGCATCTGGTTTCGGCTCCGGTTCTGGACGAACCCTATTTCGGGCCAGTGCAGGGGCGCATCGCGGGGATTGATCGATCTGCGAAGGATGCTGTGCGACTGTTACTGTCGGAGCCAAGATTTTCGGGAATCGAGCCGGAGAAGACGCCGAGAAGGGTGCGGGTTGCTCTTCATGGCGAAGCCGCGGATTTCAGGCCTGAAGCGGGGCAGGTCGTGATTTTGGAAGCCCGCCTGTCTCCGCCAGCAGGCCCGACGGAACCCAGTGGGTTCGATTTCCAACGTCAAAGCTGGTTCGCGGGCCTCGGTGCGGTGGGCTACGCGAGAACGCCGGTTTTGATATGGGAAGAGGCTCAGGGAGGCGGTGTTTTCGCGTTCCGGCTATGGCTCGCGAAAGTAATCCAGACGCATTTGAACGGGCAAATCGGTGCCATTGCCGCGGCCATCGCCGCTGGTGAGCGCTCCGGGATATCACAAGAAACGCTAGACGCGCTGCGGGTGTCGAACCTTGCCCATCTGCTCGCGATTTCAGGGCTGCATATGGGGATGCTCGCGGGGTTTGTCTATTCGGCAGTATAACTCTGCATCGCCGCGGTTCCGTTCTTGGCGTTACGGTGGCGATCTCACAAAATCGCTGCGGTTTTTGCGCTGGCGGCAGCTGCGTTCTATCTCGTGCTATCGGGGCGCAACGTTGCGACCGAGCGGGCGTTTATCATGGCGGCCGTGATGCTTTGCGCCATTCTCTTTGATAAGCGAGCGCTTTCGCTACGTTCCGTGGCATTCGCCGCGATCATCGTCTTGGTGATACGGCCGGAGTCCTTGCTGTCTCCGGGTTTCCAAATGAGTTTCGCTGCGACGGTGGCGCTCGTTGGTGTTTTCGGTGCGATACGGGACCACGAATGGCCGCAAAAGCTCGGTGTGTTCCGTCCGGCAATGACGCTTGCGCTCTCGTCACTTGTAGCCGGAATCGCGACAGGCCCGATTGCGGCTGCCCATTTCAATAAGGTGTCGCATTTCGGATTTCTGGCGAATTTGTTGGCAGTTCCAGCCATGGGCCTGATCGTGATGCCTGCAGCGGTGATGACCGCGGTTTGCCTTCCTTTCGGGATCGAAGCATGGCCGCTGGCCTTCATGCGTGTGGGGCTTGAGTGGATCCTGTTTCTCGCGCGCGAGGTATCAGCCCTGCCCAATGCGAAAGGGGTGGTGGTCAGTCCGCCTTTGCTGGTTTTGGCGCTTTATGCGTCGGGCGGCTGCCTATTGGTTCTATGGAAAGGGCGGCTGCGATTGCTCGGGGCGCTGCCCATTCTGATTGCTGGGTTCCTATGGGCGAGCGTTCAACGCCCTATGATTCTCGTGGCGGACAACGGAGCCTTGGTTGGTGTGATGACACCGGAGGGCAGGGCGCTTTCACGAGAAAAGAGCGCCGGGTTCGCAGCGGAAAGCTGGCTTGAGAACAATGGGGATTTCCATTCCCAGCAAGAAGCCGCAGCGCTTTGGCCTTCGCATGGTGTTTTGACCCTGACCAACGGCGTCTCGATACGCCATGTGACAGGAAAGAAGGGGGTTGCGGAATTGACCTGTTCGGAAAACGAGTTCCTGATCGTCAATGCCGAGCCGCCGAAAGGGCTGCCTTGCCAGATCATCGGCCCGAAAGAGTTCGACGTGCTTAGCGCTCTTGCAATCGAGGCAGGAGGAAAGCTCCGCTCTGCAGGTGGCCCTGGGCAAAGGCGGCTATGGCATGTGAAAAAAAGAGCCCCGGATCGAGGCTCTTTTCCAGATTGATACCAGTGCTTTAGTAAGTGCGGATTAGGCCCACGAGCCGCCCTTGAACGCGAACGCGTTCTTCTGGAAGCACACGGGTTTCATAAGCCGGGTTCGCGGCTTCAAGCGCAATCATGCTACCTTGGCGGCGATAGCGTTTCAGCGTTGCCTCCGCATCGTCTACGAGCGCCACGACGATATCGCCATTCTGAACCGAGTTGGTTTCCCGGATAACGACAACATCGCCATCGTTGATACCGGCCTCGATCATCGAATCGCCTTTGACTTCCAGCGCATAATGCGCGCCCTTGCCGGAGAGCATCGAGCCTGGAACCGCTACGCTGTGCGAGGCGTGGGCAATCGCTTCAATCGGTACGCCCGCGGCGATGCGGCCCATGACAGGAAGCTCCAGTGCATGCACCGCTTCCAGATCCATAGCTGCTCGCGGGCGCGGGGCTTCGGGCTTTTCGCCCTGAATGACCTTGGGAGTGAATGATTTCGGCGCAGGCTTCTCAGATGCGTTTGCCATGCTGTCGGGCAGTTTGACAATTTCCAGTGCTCGCGCGCGGTGGGCGAGGCGGCGGATGAAACCCCGCTCTTCGAGTGCCGTAATCAAGCGATGGATGCCGGACTTTGATCGAAGATCCAGCGCGTCTTTCATTTCGTCGAAAGAGGGCGGCACGCCATCGGCTTGCATCCGTTTGTGAATGAACTCGAGTAGATCAAGCTGTTTGCGCGTGAGCATCGGCAACTCCCTGACTGTATTGCCTCTGTTCTACGCATGTTCACGTTTTGTGTCAACTCTCGGAGCGATGTTTCGTCAAATCGGGATGTATTCAACGATCTCTCCGGCTTGACGCGGCCCATCAGAGGCGGGGCGGACAAGCAGAGCATTGGCACTGGCCAGAACCGAAAGAAGCGAGCTGTCTTGATCCTCTTTCGAGACGACGCCTTCGGGCGTGATGTTGGCGCGCATGTAATGTTCGCGAGGGCCGTTCGCACCAACTGGTTCGGCCAAGGGGGCTTTGAGCCGCACTGCGGGAACAGCGGGCAGGCCCAACATGGCTTTGATTACGGGAACGACAAAGATATGCCCGCAAACCAAAGCTGAAACAGGATTGCCGGGTAGGCCGATCATCATGGATTGGCCGATTTTTCCGGCCATCAGGGGCTTGCCGGGCCGCATCGCGACTTTGTGGAAAGACTGGTCCGCTCCAAGGCCGCGCGTGACGGCGGAGACCAGATCATGGTCACCTACCGATGCCCCGCCAATGGTAATGATCAGATCGGCATCCGCCGCGAGCGCCAGAGTTTGCGCAATGGAGGCCTCGCGGTCTTTCGCGATGGGCAGGATGCGTACGATGGCACCGTGATCTTGCAGGAGCGCTTTGAGGCCGAAGGTATTCGAGGCGATGATCTGGTCAGGCGAGGGGGATTCACCCGGCATGACCAATTCGTCGCCCGTCGAGATCAATGCCACCACGGGCTTGCGCGTAACCGGAACGCGGGCGTGGTTCATCGCTGCGAGTAAAGCGACTTCTGCAGCGCGTAGGCGTCTCGGGGCAGGAAGCGGCGTACCGACCTCGAAGTCTATGCCCGCGCGGCGGATATTGTCGTCGGGGCTCGGCTCTCTTGAAATCGTGACTTCAGTTGAAATCCGGCTGGTATCTTCCTGAATAACAACGAAATCCCCGCCTTGAGGAACCGGTGCGCCTGTGAAAATCCGAACGCATTCGCCGGCCCGGAGCGTACCGCCCCACGCATGACCAGCCGCACTTTCGCCGACCAGACGAAACCGTTCCCCGAGTGTCGGTTGCCCACCGCCAACCGCATAGCCATCCATTGCAGACGCCGGGAACGGCGGTTGGGTGCGTTTGGCTGCGAGCGTTTGGGCCAGAACACGCCCGTTGGCTTCGGAAATGGAAACCTCCTCAACCTCCAGAGGCTGGGCGAGGGCGAAGAGCAGATCGAGGGCTTCTGAGGCCGTGATCATTCCGCTTCGAAACGGCCCGACTTGCCGCCATCCTTGAGCGTGACGCGAATGCCGCCGATTTCCATCCGCTTATCAACCGCTTTCGACATGTCGTAGACTGTGAGCGCAGCGGTGGAAACGGCTGTGAGGGCCTCCATTTCAACGCCAGTCTGGCCACTCGTTTTCACGGCTGCCGAAATGCGCACGCCCGGAAGGTTTGGGTCGAGCGTGAGGTCTACGGCGACTTTCGTGATGGGTAGCGGATGGCAGAGCGGGATGAGATCGGAGGTCTTCTTGGCCCCCATGATGCCAGCGAGGCGCGCAATCCCCAACACGTCGCCTTTCCCAGCGCGCCCTTCCGAAATGATCTCGTAGGTCGCTTGCGCCATCTTGATATAGCCTTCCGCCACCGCAATGCGGGACGTGACGGCTTTCTCCGAGACATCGACCATATGGGCCTGTCCGGCGGCGTCGAAATGGGTGAGGCCATTGTCGGACATTATGCGCCGCCTCCCGGCATTAGGGGGTTCGCGAGAAGCGTTTTCGTGGCGGCTGTCACATCGTCTTGCCGCATCAGGCTTTCCCCGATGAGGAAGCAGCGCGCGCCATACATCGCCATATCGGCCAGATCGGCAGGGGTGAAGAGACCGGATTCGGAGACCAGCATGCGATCTCCGGGAACGTGTTTTGAAAGCACGCGCGTGGTGTCGAGCGTGGTTTCGAAGGTGTTGAGGTTGCGGTTGTTGATCCCGATGAGGCGGGATTTTAGCTTGTTTGCGCGTTCCAACTCGGCGGCATCGTGCACTTCGATCAGCGCATCCATTCCCCAATGTTCTGCGGCTGCTTCGAGTTCCAGAGCCAAGGCGTCATCGACCGAGGCCATGATGATCAGGATGCAATCGGCGCCGTAGGCGCGCGCCTCATAGACCTGATAGGTGTCGTAGAGAAAGTCCTTGCGGAGCACGGGGAGCTCGCAGGCTGCGCGGGCGGCAGGCAGGAATTCCTTTGCGCCTTGGAAGGAGGGCGTGTCAGTCAGCACGGAAAGGCAGGTTGCACCACCTGCGGCATAGGCTTGCGCCAGTGCGGGCGGATCGAAATCGGCACGGATCAAACCTTTGGAGGGGCTCGCCTTCTTGATCTCGGCAATCAGGCCGTAGCCAGTGCGGGTGGCTTCAAAAAGCGCATCCGCGAAAGGGCGCACCGGAGAGGCCTCTTTCGCGGCCACTTCAACTTCGGCCATTGGCACAGCGGCTTTGTCGGCCGCGACCTCTTCCAGCTTATAGGCTTTGATCTTATCGAGGATCGTACTCATGCGGACTCCTGCGTCACAGCGACCAGACGCGCAAGGCAGGTTCTGGCAGCGCCGCTATCAATGCTTTCTGCCGCCAGTGCGACACCGTTTTTCAAATCTAGTGCCTTATCGGCGATCACCAAGGCCGCCGCCGCATTCAAGAGAACGGCATCGCGATAGGCCGAATGTTCCCCGTCAAGAAGGGAGCGAAGGGCGGCTGCGTTCACTTCGGGCGTATCCCCTTGGATTTTCTCGAAGGGATGAACTGGCAGACCGAAGTCTTCGGGATGGAGTTCGACCTCGCGCACCGAGCCGTCGGCTTCCAGCGTGGCAACCCATGTCACGCCGGTGATGGTCATTTCGTCCGTGCCATCCGAGCCGTGCACGAGCCACGCACGTTCGCTGCCCAACTGCCCGAGCGTTTCGGCCATGGGGCGGATCAGACTGCGCGAGAAGGCCCCGGTCAGCTGGCGCTTCACGCCTGCCGGATTGGTGAGAGGGCCGAGGATGTTGAAGATCGTGCGCGTTCCCAATTCGGCGCGCGTGGGCATCACGTGCTTGGTGGTGGGGTGGTGCATTGGTGCCATCATGAAGCCGATGCCCGCTGTTTGCAGCGCTTTTTCAACAACTTGCGGGCCGACCATCACGTTTATGCCTAATTGCCCCAATGCATCAGCCGCCCCTGACTTGGACGAGAGATTACGGTTGCCATGCTTGGCAACAGGCACGCCAGCGCCAG
The DNA here is from genome assembly GCA_023260655.1 of Paracoccaceae bacterium. Classification (GTDB taxonomy): domain Bacteria; phylum Pseudomonadota; class Alphaproteobacteria; order Rhodobacterales; family Rhodobacteraceae; genus UBA9554. The sequence goes on from JALQUU010000028.1 coordinate 33,241, forward strand.
CCACGACCAGCGCGGTTGCTGTGGAAATGTTGAGGGTTTTCTTGCCGTCGCCGCCGGTGCCCACGATATCGATGGATCCAGCGGGCGCTTTCACCGGATTGCATTTCGCGCGCATCACGCTTGCTGCGGCAGCATATTCCTCAACGGTTTCGCCACGCGTGCGGAGCGCCATCAGGAAGCCGCCGATCTGGCTGGGCGTCGCTTCGCCTTCGAAGAGGATCTGGAAGGCGGCTTCGGCTTCAGCGCGCGATAGGGGGCGCTCCGCGGCGGCCCCGATGAGCGGTTTCAGGGCATCACTCATGCGGGCACCTGCATCAGGTCGAGGAAATTCTTGAGCATGGCGTGGCCATGTTCGGAGGCGATGCTTTCCGGGTGGAACTGGACGCCTTGGATCGGCAGGTCGCGGTGTTGAAGCCCCATGATCGTGCCGTCTTCAAGCCATGCGGTGACTTCGAGGCAATCGGGCAAGGTTTCACGCTCTACGACCAGAGAATGATAACGAGTGCCGGCGAAGGGCGAAGGAAGGCCTTTGAACAAGCCTTTGTTGTTGTGGAACATTGTTCCCATCTTGCCATGCACGATTTCGTGGCACCGCACGACTTTGCCGCCGAATGCCTGCCCGATGGTCTGATGCCCGAGGCAAACACCGAGAAGCGGCGTGCGGGTTTCTGCGGCGGCGGCGGTAAGCGAAAGGCAAATCCCCGCCTGATCCGGATCACAAGGCCCCGGAGAAAGCACAATTCCGGCAGGGTTCATTGCCATGGCTTCCTGCACATCGAGCACGTCGTTCCTGCGAACGACCACATCCGCGCCTAGCTCGCCCAAATAATGCACAAGGTTATAGGTGAAACTGTCGTAATTATCGATCAACAGTAGCATTTCTCTTCTTTCGGGTCTTAGGAGCCACGTCGGGGCTGGAGGCCACGCCCCCGGTCGGGGTATACATGTTCAGGCTTGCGCCGGAGCGTCAAGGGGGCCACCCTGCGACCGGACGTGGCGGGCCGGATTTTAAGGGCCGGAAAAGAACAAAACAGAGGGTGACGATGGCGCGCGGTTTCTTTGGAGGATTGGTTTGGGGCGGTCTGACTTCGGTTGTGGCGGCAGGTTCCATTTCTCTGGTGACCGGAATGCCGCTCGCACCTGATTTGGCCACCGAGACGGAGCCGGCACCCGCTGTTTCCGCAGAGAGTAACGCGGTTCAGGTGCCAAGCAGTTCGGAGGACGATGCGGTCCAGAAAACGAGGCTGCCGAAGCCGGAAGAAGAACTGCCGCCCTCGCGACCGCTCTCCGAGGCGCTGACCGAAAGCGCGCCGACGCCGTCGATCCAAGCGCAGACCGAGGCACCGCAAGTTCCGATGCTTGCTGTAGGGCAGACGAATACACCGGAAGTGGCTGCAGAACAGGCCCCCGTTTTCGCGATCCCGGAGGTGCCAGCCGCGCCTAAGGGCGAAACGGAGCTTTCCATCTCGACAGAGCCCGCCCAGCCGCCTGCACCCGAGGCCATCGCAGAAAGTGCCTTGCCTCAGACGGCACCTGAGACGGCCACTCCGGAGGTGGCTCCTGAAGCGCAGGCTGCTGGCGAACCGGCTCCTGCCGAGGAGAAGCCGGAAGTCGCCGAGCCTGTCGCCGTAGCGGCGCTGCCGCAGGCAGAACCCGCTGCTCCGCGTTTGGGTGTTTCGGTGGTGCCGTTGACCGAACGTGCGCCGGGCGCCTCTGGTCGCTTGCCCACGGTCGGCGGCGGGGAAGCCACATCTGCCGCTCCCAAGGCGATAGAAGAATTCGCAGCCCCGTACGAGAACCCGGACAACAAGCCACTGATGGCAATTGTCTTGATCGATGCCGGAGACAGCCCTGTCGGTTTAGAAGCGCTGCGCGCCTTCCCTTACCCCTTGAGTTTCGCGGTCGATCCCATGCGCGCGGATGCCGAGGCGGTGATGGCGAAGTATCGCGCGGCTGGCTTCGAAGTTTTGGCCCATGTGAATATTCCGCAAGACTTTACCGCCCCGGATGTCGAACAAACGCTGACGGCTCAGGTCTCTAAGCTACCGGAATCAATGGGAATTCTTGAAGGCGACGCGAGCGGGCTTCAGGGCAGTAAACAGATTTCGGATCAGGTCATCGATATGGTGGCTGCCTCCGGCCATGGTCTTGTTTTCAAAGCCAAAGGTCTCGATGCCGCGCGGAAACTGGCGGAAAAGGAAGGTGTTCCGGCGGCCACCATCTTCCGCGATTTCGACGGGGAGGGGCAAGGCGCTCCGACGATCCGCCGCTTCCTCGATCAGGCGGCCTTCAAAGCGGCGCAGGAAGAAAAGGGCATGATCATGCTCGGCCGCCTCCGCCCCGAAACGATTTCGGCTTTGCTCCTCTGGGGCCTGCAGGACCGGGCGCAGCGCGTCGCTTTGGCTCCGGTCTCGGCGGTGCTGCTGGAGGAGTGACGAAACGCCATTCTCCGGGCTGTAAACCCTCCAAAGTCCAGTCCCCGATGCGGTAGCGGATCAGTCTCAAGGTCGGAAATCCAACGGCCGCCGTCATCCGCCGCACTTGGCGGTTCCGCCCCTCCGAAATGGTCAACTCGATCCAGCTTTCAGGAACGGTCTTACGAAATCGTACAGGCGGCGTGCGGGTCCAGAGCCAGTCCGGTTCGGGCACCTGCCGCGCTTTCGCAGGCCGCGTCATCCCGTCGTTCAGAAGCACGCCTTCGGCCAGAGCTTTCAGCGCCTCGGGTGTAACTGTGCCTTCGACCTGCACGAAATAAGTCTTTTCCATCTTATGCTTAGGATCGCTGATGCGCGCCTGCAAAGGGCCGTAATCGGTCAGGAGAAGCAACCCCTCACTATCCCGATCCAGTCGCCCTGCGGGGTAGACGCCCGCCACTTGAACCACCTCGGAAAGGGTCGCACGTGGACTCCCTGCGCTCCCCTTGTCGGTGAACTGGCAGAGCATGTCATAGGGTTTGTTCAGGAGGATCAGGTGGGTCATGGCCCTTTCCTAGCGCGTTAATTTGCGGCTCAAAAGCCATTTCCGAAGCGTATGGATTGCGTCTGGCAAGCGTCATGACGTTCGGCAGGCTGCCGAACGCCTTCCATAAAGCCCGAAAAAGCAAATTTCGCTTTTGGAAATATCCTGGGGGGAGCCGAAGGCGGGGGGCAAAGCCCCCCAACCCTTTACGCTTTCAGAATGGACCGACCGGCGTATTCGGCGGTCTCGCCCAGCATCTCTTCGATACGGATCAGCTGGTTGTACTTGGCCAGACGGTCGGAGCGCGCGAGCGAGCCGGTTTTGATCTGTCCGCAATTGGTGGCAACCGCGAGATCGGTAATCGTGGCATCTTCGGTTTCGCCCGAGCGGTGCGACATCACATTGGTGTAGCGCGCACGGTGCGCCATATCGACGGCCTTCAGGGTCTCGGTCAGCGAACCGATCTGGTTCACTTTCACCAACATCGAGTTGGCAACGCCTGCCTTGATGCCTTCCGCAAGGCGCGCAGGGTTCGTCACGAAGAGATCGTCACCGACGAGCTGGACCTTGTCGCCCAGTTTCTCGGTCAGGATCTTCCAGCCTGCCCAGTCATCTTCGCTCATGCCGTCTTCGATGGAGATGATCGGGTAGGCGGCGCAGAGTTTCGCCAGATACTCGGCATTCTCTTCCGAGGTGAGCGACAGGCCTTCGCCCTTCATGTCGTAGGCGCCGCCCTTGAAATACTCGGTCGAGGCGCAATCGAGCGCGAGGTAGATGTCCTCGCCCGGCTTGTAGCCTGCCTTTTCGATCGACTTCAGGATGAGATCGAGCGCGGCAGTGGTGGAGGCGATGTTCGGCGCGAAGCCGCCTTCATCACCGAGGCCAGTGGAGAGGCCCTGCGCGGTCAGTTCTTTCTTCAGTGTGTGGAACACTTCCGAACCCATACGCACAGCGTCGCGGATATTGCCTGCCGAAACCGGCATGATCATGAATTCCTGGATGTCGATCGGGTTGTCGGCATGTTCGCCGCCATTGATGATGTTCATCATCGGCACCGGCAGAAGACGTGCGGAGGTACCGCCGACGTAGCGGTAAAGCGGCTGTGCGGTAAACTCGGCTGCGGCTTTCGCCACGGCGAGCGATACGCCCAGAATGGCATTCGCACCAAGGCGGGCCTTGTTCGGGGTGCCGTCCAGTTCAATCATGGCCATATCGATGGCGACCTGCTCGGTCGCATCCATGCCAAGGATCGCTTCGGCGATTTCGCCGTTCACGTTGCTGCAAGCTTCGAGAACACCTTTGCCCATGTAGCGGGCCTTGTCGCCATCGCGCTTCTCGACCG
>JALQUU010000029.1 GCA_023260655.1 Paracoccaceae bacterium
GTTCGAGCTTTCGGCCTATGCGCTGAACCCCGACATCAAGGTGATCGCGCCGTGGCGTTTGTGGGATCTGACTTCGCGCACCAAGCTGCTGGAATTCGCGGAAAACAACCAGATTCCGATCGCCAAGGACAAGCGCGGCGAAGCGCCGTTCTCGGTGGATGCGAACCTCCTGCACACCTCTTCGGAAGGTCGTGTTCTGGAAGATCCGGCGCAGGAATTCCCTGAATACGTGCTGCAGCGTGCGGTTCCGGTTGAGAAGGCACCCGACACGCCCGAGATGGTGGAGATCACCTTCGAAAAGGGCGATGCCGTGGCGATCAACGGCCAGGCGATGAGCCCGGCGACGATCCTGACGAAGCTCAACGAATTGGGCGGGAAGCACGGCATCGGTGTGTTGGACCTCGTGGAAAACCGCTTTGTCGGCATGAAGTCGCGTGGCGTTTATGAAACCCCCGGCGGCACGATCCTTCTGGAAGCGCACCGCGGTATCGAGCAGATCACGCTGGATGCGGGCGCAGGCCACCTCAAGGACTCGATCATGCCGCGCTATGCGGAGCTGATTTACAACGGCTTCTGGTTCAGCCCTGAGCGCGAGATGCTGCAGGCCTTGATCGACAAGAGCCAAGAGCATGTGACGGGTACGGTTCGTGTGAAACTTTACAAGGGCTCGGCACGCACTGTTGCGCGCTGGTCGGATCACTCGCTCTACTCGGAAGCACACGTGACCTTCGAGGATGACGCCGGTGCCTACGACCAGAAGGACGCGCAGGGCTTCATCAAGCTCAACGCGCTGCGTCTGAAGCTTCTGGCAACGCGTGCTCGCCGCCTCGCTGGCAAGTAATTCAGGTTAACGTAAAATTAACGCATCGCCGTCAGGCGGTGCGTTTTTCATTTCTGGCGCGCTCCACTGCACGTATGGCAAGCCGGATATCTTCGGCCGTTGTGCGGTGGTTGGTGATGGCGGCGCGGAGAACCGTGGTGCCGTTAACCACTGTTGTCGAGAAAACCACCTCCCCGGACATTTGAAGATCCATTGCGATTCGCGTGTTGAGCTCGCTCTGTCCCGGTACGCTCAGTGTAGTGTCGGCGCTAAAGCTGCAGAGGTTGCTAACAACCGGAGCGGCGAGCGCCATGTCGGGGGTAGTTGAAACCAGTTTTCCCATCAGCGCGGCTTGGGCACAATTGGCGGTGATCGCGGCGCCCAGACGTTCGGAGCCGTAATGTGCCAAAGCCGACCAGATTTTCAGAGCGCGATTGCCGCGCGACAGGTCGATGCCGTAGTCGCAGAACCATGGCTCGCCGCCGCCCAGCCCTTGATCTTGCGCGGCGAGATAGGAAGGGCGGGCTGCGAAAGCGGCGCGATGTTCGGCTTCGTCGCGGATCAGGATGAGGCCGCAGTCGTAGGGAACATACATCCACTTGTGGAAATCGCAGGCGACGGAATCGGCGCGCTCAATGCCATTTGAAAGGCTGCGCCACGGCTCGTCGGCGAGCCTTGTCCATGCTCCAAACGCCCCGTCGATATGGAGCCAGAGGCCGTGTTTGGCGGCGAGGTCCGCCATCGCATTCAGATTATCGAAGCGACCAAGATCCACTGATCCTGCTGTTGCGACGAGCGCCATTGGCATGAGGCCATTCGCTTTGTCTGCAAGGATCAGACGCTCTAACTCCTTTGGATCGGGGCCATTTTCCCCGTCCGGCACAAGGCGCAGGTGATCGGTGCCGATGCCCAGAAGCTCGATGGCTTTTCGTAGCGCATTGTGGGCGGCGGCACCGGAATAGATCGTGAGCGGCGGTGTGCCGTGAATGCCCTTTTTCCTGACCTCAGTACCGAGTGCACGGATGCGGGCGGCGGCCATAGCGATTACCGTCGCTTGCGACGTTCCGGCAACAAGGAGGCCGCTGGCTGTTTTTGGAAAGCCGAACGTGTCACGCGCCCAAGCGATGACTTCGCGCTCCATGTAGTTCAGGCCGTGATCGCGACCGCCCAGATTGCTGTTCATCGTGGCCGCGACCATTTCGGACAGGAGGCCCGTCGCCAGGCCCGTGCCGTGGACCCAGCCGAAAAAGCGCGGATGGGTGTTGCCCGTGGAGTAGGGCATGACCTGTGAGACGAGCGTTTCCCGCAAGGTATCTAGGGGTAGCGGCGCCGATGGAATGGCATATCCAGCCTGAATTTCGGGTGGAACTGGGACCCAGGGATGCTCGCGCGCTTCGGTCAGCCGATCAATGCAGGCGTCCAGAAGGGCGTGGGCTTGGGCGCGATATTCGTCCCAATCCTGAGGATCAAGCCCGGGGTGATTTTCTTTGTCCATGCGCCGCCACTCGCTCCCTTGGGGTGGAATTGGTTAACGATGCATACGGGAATCTCATTGTTCCAGATAGGTCCAGAACGCGGTTCAGAAGCGACCAAAGCCGATTTCCGAAGGGTATGGATTGCGTATGGCTTGTGTATGGCATGCGTCATGACGTTGAGCGGCTAGCGAAAAGCGACTCCAGCTCGCCTGACGCTCAAATCACGTTAACCTTTCCACCTTTGAGCGGGGAATTTTTCCCTATTGCACGATGAATTCGGCGTGCAATGCCCCCGCGGCTTTGATGCTTTTCAGGATATCGATCATGTCTCTTGGCGAGACACCCAGAGCGTTCAGGCCAGCGACCACTTCTGACAGAGATGTGCCGGGCGATACCTCGGCGAGGCCGATACCGGGCTGTTCCTCGATGGCGGCCGAGGTGCGTGGCACCACGACCGTTTGCCCCTGCGAGAAGGGATTTGGTTGAACGGCCAGAGGTGTTTCCGAAACGCGGAGCGTCAGGTTGCCTTGGGATACGGCTACGCGAGAAATCCGCACATCTTCTCCCATAACGATTGTGCCCGATCGTTGATCGATGACCACCCTCGCGCGGCGTTCGGGTTCGACCGGAATGTTTTCCAGTTTGCTGAGCGCATGTGCGGGAGAGCGCTGACCTGTTGCCTCGATATCAAGTTGGACCGTTCCTGAATCCAGCATTTGGGCAACCGATCTTCCGAATGATTGATTGATGGCTTCTTCGATCCGCGCGGCGGTGGTGAAATCCGGTGTTCGAAGTGCGAGGCGCAGGGTGGTTAGGCCCGCCAGAGCGAATTCGACTTCCCGCTCGACATTCGCTCCTGCAGGGATCACGCCAGCGGTGGGCACACCGGTTGTGACGCTGCCTGCTTCGCCGGAAGCGCTGGCACCGCCTGTGATGATGGTGCCTTGCGCGACGGCATAAATGTTGCCATCGGCGGCGTTAGGGGCGTCATGATGAGCGTGCCGCCGAGCAGGCTTTTAGCGTCCCCGATCGCGGAGACCGTGACGTCAATCCGTGAGCCCGTTCGGGAGAATGGCGGCAGGTTGGCGGTGACGAGGACGGCTGCCACGTTTTTGGGGCGGAACTGCTCGCCTGTGACGTTTACGCCGAGCCTCTCCAACAGGTTCGACATGATTTCCTCGGTGAAGGGCGCATTGCGGATCCCGTCCCCGGTGCCGTTCAGGCCGACGACGAGGCCGTAGCCCACCAGATCGTTGCCGCGGACGCCGTCGAATTCCACAAGATCCTTGATCCGTACGGTACCCGCTTCCGCGACACTTACGATCAAGGTGAAGAAGGCAATGAGAAGGCCCCTCATCTCAGATAGTCCATCAGCGAGAGGCGTGAGAGACGTGCCGTGAGGGTGTAGAGGCTTTCGAGCTGGACCTCGGCCTCCTGAAGCCTGGTCGCGTGTTCGTAGGGATCGATGGAAACGATGCGGCCGTAGGCGTATTCGAGCGCTGTGGCCTCGGAGGCGAGGCTGCTTTGACGCTCGGCAATGCGTTCTGCGGCAAAGCCGACGTCCGAGCGGAGTGTTGTTAGATCGACCAAGCTTCCAGAAACGGATTCGGCCAGCCCTGTTAGAAGAGACTGGCTCATTTCTGGCGGAATAGACTCTGATATTTCTGGAAGGAGGCTGAGTTTTGCCATGCTGGAAAGCACGGAGCGGAGGCGCTGGTCATCGGCTTTCACAGTGAGGTCGAGGGTTTCGTTCGCGCCAATTCTCATGCTGCCGATGTCGTTTTGCGAGCCCATGTATCCGGCAGTGTCATAACCGCCCCCCTCGGCAAACCATGCGTCGATGCGGGTGTTGAATTCGTCCGGTGAGGTTACGCCGGAGAGTTCCGCGCGCAAATTGCCTAAGAGGCTATCAGCACTTGCAACGGCTTGGCCGCCAGTGCTGGCACCTGCGAAGAGCGAGCGGCCTGCGGCCGTGCCGTTGAGCGCTGCGACAATGGTGGAAAGGCGTTCGCGGGCGGTGCTGGCGTTGGGAGACGCTGTGGTCGGAGGGGGCGGCGGCAATTGTCAGCAATTCGGAACGGGAACCGTCAATTTCCGTTTCGATTTTTCCGAGCGCGAGTTGCATGGCTTCCGAAATCAGGCCGGCTTCTTTGGCCGATTGGGCGTAGGCGGCATTGAGGTTTTGGGCGTGGGTGACGCCCGAGAGGTGGGAGAAATCGCCACCCAAGTGACGCGACAGGTTCTTGACGCGGCCGCTGGAGAGTTCCTCGACGAGAGTCGTCGCGTTGGATTTGATCTGGGCGTTCTTGCGGGTGAGAACGAAGTTTCGGGCGAGATCGCCAATGGATGTCATGCTCATCAAACGGCCCTCAGCAAGGTATCAAGAAGCTCATCCATCACTTGGATGATGCGCGCATTGGCGGCGTAAGATTGCTCGATCAACAGCAGGCGCTGCATTTCCTGATCGGTATCGACGCCATCCGCCAACTCGGCTTCCTTGGTTTCGGTGTAGCGCGCGGCGTTATAAGACTGCGTGCGTTCGGCTTGATCGCGCTGGGTGCTGACGGATGAGAGAAACTCGCTCGCGAGTTCGTTCATGGTCCGATTGATCGCTGTGAAACTGCCGGACGTGGCGACGTGCCTGGATTGCATTTGGTCAAGCACGGCGTTGAGGGCGCTGCTGTCGCCGATTTCGAGGGTTGGGCCGTTCACGCCGTTCCGGAGGTTCTGCGGAGAGCCTCCTTTGGCGGGGTCAATCGTGGCGTGAAGGGACAGGCGGAGCGACAGGCCCGTTTCCTGCTGGGCATCGAAGGGTTGCTGGGCGTCGGTGAAGAGGCCGGGCACGCCCGTACCTTGGCCAGGGAGGGCCGAACTCTCGAAGCGCTCCACGAGATCACGGGCGACGGCATCCAGATTGGCTTGGGCTTCTGGCACGAGAGAATCGCGAATTTCCATTAGGGCGCCAAGGCTGCCGCCACCAAAGGCGCGCTTCTGGTTTTCGAGGCTGAGTGGAACGCCGTTGAGCGAGAGACCGGAAAGGAGGCCGTTTTCGACGCTCATTTGGGGTTCGACGGAATGGGCCGGCGTGAAATTCAACTCACCCGCCTTTCCATCAAGAAGAATGGCACCGCCTGTGGAGAAAAGGGCGATCGTGCCGCGTTCCCGACCGACTTCGCGGATGGGGACGATGGCGGAGATCTTGTCGACGAGGGTTTGACGATGATCTTCGAGCGCGGTTGTATCTGCGCCTTGGTTGAGGGCGGCGGAGATCCGGACGTTGAGCCTAGCCACTTCTTCCAGCGAAGTGTTGAGCGTATTCACATTGGTCGCGATATCGGCATCGGCGTTGCTCCTCAGGGTACGGAGTTCGCCCGCCACCTGATTGATCGACTGCACGATCTCGCCAGCACGGGTCGTGGCGATGGAGAGGCGATCTGACGAGTCGGGTTTGGCGACTGCCGACACCAGCGCCGCTTCGAAGGAGGCGATCCGTGCGCTCAACGAGGTTGGCTCGTCAGGTGTTCCTGTGGCTTGCTCGAGCCGGGCATGGAAATCGAGACTGATCTGGCTCGTTTCGTTGGCCGCTTGGGCTTCACGCTGGTCCGAGAGGAGGCGCTTATCGACGTGGCGGGTGACCCCGTCGATAGAGACGCCGCCGTAGCTTCCGGCGAGGCGTGTGGAGAGGGAAAGCTCCCTTTTGCTGTAGCCTTCGGTGAGTGCATTCGAGATGTTGTTCGAAACAAGCTCTGCCGCGCGTGACGCTGCGGTGAGGCCTGAAAGCGCATTCGAAAGCGCGCCGGACATGCTCATGATCTATCCTCTCAGTCGCGCCAGACTTGGTTAGCGTTTGATGTTGGTGGTTTCCTGGAGCATCTCGTCGACCGTCTGGATGACTTTGGCGTTCGAGGTGTAGGCACGCTGTGTCTGGATCATTTCGGTGAGTTCGCCTGCCACATCGGTGGTGGATTCCTCGCGGGCGAAGGCCACGAATTCGCCGGTGGGGCCGTCACCTGCATCCCAGAGGAAGTAGCTGCCGCTTTCGGGGGATGGCCGATAGGTCTGGAAATCGAGGGCGACCATGCCGTTCGAGTTCGGCAGATCGACCAGCGGTACCTGATAGATCCGACGCGTGATGCCGGTGTCGAAGAAGGCGAAGACATAGCCGTTTGCATCTACTTCGACTGAGGTCATGTTGCCGACGGGCGAGCCATCCTTGTTGATGGAAACAGGCGCGAAACTGTCGGAGAGCTGGGTGATGCCATCGGATTCGCCGAGCTTGCCGATGTCGATCTCAAGGGGGCCCGATCCGACGTTGACGATGAGGGTGCCCTGAGTGGGATCGTAGCTGCCGCCGGAGACGGTTGTGACGCTGGCGAGTGTACCGCCGGAGGTGCGGCTGTCTTCGAAGGTCATGGTGTATTCACCGATGATCTGGCCGGGGCTGGCCGAATCTTTCAGGATCATCGTCCATTCGTTAGAGGCACCGTTCGCGGGAACGGTGGGCTGGAATTCGATGATCAGGTTTTCCGAGGCTCCGAGGTTGTCGAAGTATTCGATCGACAGTTCCCGCATGTCGCCTTCCGAGCCTGCGCTGGTTTCGGTGGCGGGGAGGTTGACGCAGAGGGTCATGCGGGTGGTGGGCTCACCCGAGAACTGGTTCACGTTGATCTGGACAGGTTCCAGCGCGGCATCGGTATCGCGGGGATAGGAGGGAACCGAGCCATCCGGAAGCGCAGGCCAGCCAAGGAGGATCAGGCCGGATTCGGAGCGCAGATACCCGTCAGAATCGGTGCGGAAGGAGCCGGTGGTTGTGAGGAACATCTGGGCATCGCCATTGCCGACCTCGACATCAGTCGCACGCGCGACGGGGATGAAGCCGCGGCCGCGCACCGCGATATCGGTGGCTTTCGACGTGGCCACGAGTGGGCCGCGTTCGTCGATCAGGCGCTGGGTTGTGACGCGGACTCCGCCTGCGGAGTAGGTGCCACCTTTCGAGGCGATCACCATCGAATGGAAATCCGCTTCCATCCGCTTGTACCCGTAGGTGGAGGAGTTCGCGATATTGTCCGAAATCGTGGCCAAGCGGCTAGCATTCGCGGCCAAGCCGTCAACGCCTGCATTCAGCGAGGAAGAAATCGTCATGGATGGGCCTTTCTACTGCATCGACGGGTTATTTCAATGCAAGGCATACGGGCTCGCCGTTAACAGGCACCTAATGCGCGACGACTTTTCCGCTAATGCCGCAAAAGCACGATTTCGATCCGGTTGTTGCGCTCTGCCATCGGCCAGACGGGGATTGCTTCGCGGTCTGCATGCCCGGTGATCCGTTCGATCCGCTCTGGCGGAAAGCCCAAGGCTGTGAGGTTCTGGCGCAGGACTTCGGCGCGGTTGATGGAGAGAGGCCAAGTTTGAGGATTGGCCCGCACAATGGGTTCGGACCTGACGTGCCCTTCGATTGCGATACTATTGGACGTAATTTTCAGGGCGTTGACCAAGACTTGGACCAGCTCGATGAGGCGCGGCTCGGGTGCTGTTGAGCCGGTTTGGAACAAGGGTGCTCCGGGACGGTCGAAGAACTCGATGATGAGGCCTTCGTCCGTGATTTTGGTCACCACGTGGCGCAGCACGTTATCCTCGATGGCGCTTTCGCCGCCGGAAGTGCTGAGTGCATCGGCAATATCCTTAAATTGCGCATCATTTTCCGAGTTACGCGAATCCGTGCCGGACGTGCCGCGGGCCTGATCGATTTCCGTCGGGCGCAGAATGGTGGCGCCCGTGCCGATTTGGGTCAGCACGTTTTCGGAAAAGACGCTCTCGCCGCCGAAGCTGCCATCGCCGCCTCCGGAAATGCGGTTTGCCGCGATTGTCGGGCTGAAATAATCGGCCAGACCCTTGCGCTGTTTCTCGGTTGTTGCGTTCAGCAGCCACATCAACATGAAAAAAGCCATCATGGCGGTCACGAAGTCCGCGTAGGCGACTTTCCAAGCGTCTCCGTGGTGGCCATCGCCGCCGACAACCTTTTTACGTTTGATGATGACTGGCGCCGCATTGGTTTACGTGCCCATCTCCATCACCTTTCACTCACCCGAAGCCATCGTTAGCGGGGAAGCGTTGCGGAGGAGTTAACGTTTAAAATCGTTGGGAGTTTTAGAGGGGCAGGAGGGCGGCCGGGCAGCCGAGAGCGAGGCTTGCGGCGAGGCGGATGGTTTCGGGTGAAACACCTTCCGAGGCCAGAGCGCGGGCTTCTGACTGCATCGCTGCGAGCAATGCGGCGCGGACTTCCGCCATGGGGCGATGGGCAGGCGTGATACCGGCGAAGCGGGCTTCTTCGGTGGCCATGTCTTCGGTGAGGGGGTCGATGACGCGGCCACCGCCTCCGGGGTAACGATACCATCCCCAGCCCAGAGCGCGGCCGATGCGGCCTTCCGCGTAGGCGCGGGGGGTGATCGGGTTCTTGCAGTGTGGCGAGAGGAGTTTGCGGAGGACGAGCGCCCATTCGAGGCCGCAAATATCCTGCGCGGCATAGGGGCCGATGGCGAAGCCTGCGGTTTCGAGGTCTTCGTCGATCTCCCAGAGGGTGGCACCGTTGAGGAGCGCGTCGTCTGCGGCGCGCCAGAGCGCGTTTTGCAGACGGGCACCGGGAGAGGGGCTAATGCCTTGGCGGAGCGCGAGAGAGGCACCTAGGGCGTGGGACAGGCCGGACAGATCCGTGCCGGTTTCGGGGAGGCCGACTTCGAGGAGGGCGGGCAAACCGGGGAGGTGGTGCAGATCGAGCGCCAGAGCGAGGGGGATGGTGCGCGCGGGCGAGAGGGTGGCGAGCGGTGCGGGCGGGAAGGGGCGGAGCGGGAGCGTGCCTGCGTCGCAGATCAGATCATAGGGAAGAGGCGGGAAATCTGCGTGCAGGGCGACGTGAGCGCCAGCGCGGGACAGGATTGCGCTGAGGCGTTCGCGGTCATGGGGGTCTGGCTCGACGATCAGGGCTTCGGTGCCTGCGCGGGACAGGGCGGCGGCCATTTCCAGCGCGAGAAGCGAGCTGCCCCAGAAGGCGATGCGCTGGGGAATAGCTGCGGGCATTCGGTTTACTCGTTGAAGCCGCGGTTGGCGATCAGGTTGATCAGGTCTTCCATCGAGTCGGCAGGCGAGCGGCCAGTGGTATCGAGGCGGGCCTCGGCGCGGGCATAGAGGGCCTCGCGGCTCGACAGGATGGATTTGAGTTGTTCCATCGCCTCGGGATTTCCGGCCATCGGGCGCGTGTCGCCCTGCGCGCGAACGCGGTTCATATGCTCTGAGGGTGAGGCCTGCACCCAGACTGTGTGGAAGCGGGAGAGGAGTGTGGCGTAGGTTTCCGGCTCGGCCACGATGCCGCCTGCGACGGCGAGGATCAGGCTTTCATGCGTGGCGATGATGCGGCTGATGGCTTGCGATTCGAGTTTGCGGTAGCCCTCTTGGCCGTAGAGGGCCATGACTTCGGTGACGGGCATTCCCGCGATTTCCTCGATCTCGCGGTTCAGCTCGACGAAGGGCATGCCCAGTTTCGCACCGACGCGGGCACCGAGCGTGGATTTGCCGGCACCGCGCAAGCCGATGAGGCAGATGCGGTTTGCCTTCAGTTCGGCGACGGGCAGGGGCGAGAGCAGTTCGAGTACTTTGGCGCGCACCGGGCCGGGGGCCGACTTGAACATTTCGGCGACGCGAATGGCTTCGCTTTCCCAAGGGTCTTCCTCGGAGACGAGCCATTCCATGCGGTGATCAAGCGCTTCGGCGACGCGGTGGAGGAGGGCGATGGAGATGTTGCCTTCGCCAGCTTCGAGTTGGGCTAGATAGCGCGGCGATACGCCCGAACGCTCGGAGAGCACGCGGCGCGGGATGCCTTTACGCTCGCGGGCACGGCGGACGCGCTCGGCAACGCGCTGGATGAGCAGCGTTTCCGCCGACAAAGGAGCGGAAGATTGTGCTTCGCCTTTGAAGTTGGTGATCTCGCCCATTGTGGCCCTTACGCTGGCACCCGCCGTTCGTGATGCATTATAGTTCACATACGGTGCCTTGAGCATCACATCAAGGGGCGGGATCAGGTTCCAGAAGAGGTGTGATGAGATCGACAACGGCCGCAGGGGGTGTGGTTTTGCGGAACTCGTTGGCGACGATGAAGACGCAGGTGAAGCGGCCCTCGAAGCAGAGCTTGCCATCCTGACGCCCGATCACGCGGAAGGAAATCGAGGTTTCGCCAAGGCGTGTGGGGGCGACATCGCAGATCAGCCGGTGGCGGGGCGTGATCGGAGAGCGGAAGTCGAGGTTCATGTTGACGAAGGGGGTGCCGAGGTTGCGGTCCAGTTCCATCTGGAACCAGCCATCGCCGCCCAAGTGATGTTCCCACCATGCGTTGATCGCATCGAGGGCGAACCAAGGAATCCGCGCCGTGTAGACGATTTTGGCAGGGTCGCAATCGCCCCAGGCGACGCGGATTTCGTGCTGATAGCCCACTCAGTAGGTCTCCACGTGGTAGCGGCCTTCTTCGCGCATGGTGTCGCGCAGGGCGCTCCACTGCTCGCCGAAGGATTCCGCGATATTGGTGAAGGCTTGCTCGACGCCCTCTTCCATGCCGCGGAGACCGCAGATGTAGATATGGGTTTTGGGATCTTGCAGCATTTCGGCCACCTCATCTTCTTCGGAGCGGAGGCGATCCTGCACGTATTCCTTGGGCTGGCCTTCGGCGCGGGAGAAGACAAGGTGCTGTTTCAGGAGCGATTCCGGCACTTTGCTGAGGGGGCCGAAATAAGGCAGCGAGCCTTTTGAGCGGGCACCGAAGAACATCAGCATACCGCCGGATTTCGCCCCGACCGTGCGCTGACGGCGCATGGTGAAAGCGCGCATGGGTGCGGAGCCTGTGCCTGTGCAGATCATGAGGAGGCGGGCCGAAGGATCGTCGGGCAGGAGGAAGGTTGCGCCGAAGGGGCCGGTGACTTGCACCTCGTCGCCCTGCTTCAGGTCGCAGACATAATTCGAGCAGAGACCGCCCTCTTCGCGCTTCACGGTGAGGGAGAGGTTGTTGTAGTTCGGGCGTTCGCCGTCGCGCGGGCTGGAGACCGAGTAGAGGCGGGGCAGGAGCGGTTTGCCGTCTGCGTCGGTGCCGGGAGGAATGATGCCGATGGACTGGCCTTCGAGTACCGGGAAGGGCTGGCCGCCGAAATCGAGGATGATGTGGCGGACATCGTGGCCGTCATCATCGGTGAGGCGGTAATTGCCCTGCACTTTCGCCACGGCGGGTTTGCCGAGGTTATACATATTGACCGAAGGCTTCGCGGCGGAAGCCGGGGCCTTGGCCTTACCGCCCGCGCCTTTGTGGGCGTCGGCAAGGAGGGTGGCCATGGCTTCGTCGAGCGCTTCGAGGCCGGTGGAGGCTTCATCCTGACC
The DNA here is from genome assembly GCA_023260655.1 of Paracoccaceae bacterium. GTDB lineage: Bacteria > Pseudomonadota > Alphaproteobacteria > Rhodobacterales > Rhodobacteraceae > UBA9554. The sequence goes on from JALQUU010000029.1 coordinate 11,707, forward strand.
GAGGTCTTCCTGCGCGGGAAGTTCCGAGAAGGCGAATTGGTCTTCGAGCGAATAGGGCTCGGAAACCACGCGCCATTCGTCGATGGAGCCTGTGGGGCAGACGGGGATACAATCCATGCAAAAGTTGCACTTTTCGGCATCGACGACGACGTTCGAGTCGTCATGGGTGATCGCCTCGATCGGGCAGGTCATCTCGCAGGTGTAGCAGCGGATGCAGATTTCCGGATCGATCAGGTGTTGTTTGATCGGTTTGTTCATGCGCGTGCTCCGCTTGCATTCAGGACGACATCCGGCAGCATCATCATTTCGAGCATCGCTTGGCAAATCCCTCCGCAAGAGGTGCAGCCAATGCAGGTGGAATTCATGCTCGCCACTTTTTGCGCCAGTTTGGTGGAGCGGGGCGCGTGGGCGATTTTGCGGTCGGTCATCATCGTGTTTCCTCCCTCGTCTGGTCCTGTTCGCGTCTGGACCGTCAGCGTAACGGGCTGGTGACAAGCCCTTTGCGGTGGCGGTCCGGGGGGCAGTAGCCCACCCCCCGGTGAAGGCATTAGGCCATGTGCAGCTTCACATATTCGAAGTCGCCGGGCTTGTTGTCGATGCCGACTTTCGGCGGCGAGATCCAGCTTGCGTATTTGCCGGGCTCGTAGACGGGGTTCATTAGCGATTGGATGAAGTCGCCATCGGCCTTGTTCGGCAGCCAGTCGTTGATGCCTTTGTCGAATTCCGCGCCCGAAACCAGCTGGCCTTCGGGGTTGAAATTGTGGTTCGCGAAGACGCCGATCTTGCGGTTGAAGGCTTCGTGCGGGAGCTTCATCTCGAAGGCGATGCCCGCCTTTTCGATGATCTTGTTCCAGCGGCCAACACCACCAGCCGCATCACGCGAGTAGTCATCGCGGAGACGCATGTTGATTGCGGTGAGGGCGGGCACTTCGTGGCGCACGAGCTGGCCATCGACCATGTCCCAGACGGGATAGGTGGCGTTGGTGAGCTTGTGGTCGTCGTCGATGCGGCTCTCCATATAACGGCCTTTGATGCCCGAGTTGAAGGCATTGGCGGCGTTGGTGGAGACTTCCTGACCGAATAGGTCGAGCGACAGCGTGTAGTGCAGGTTCAGCTTCTTCTGGATCGTCGGCAGGTCGATTACGCCGAAGGAGCGGATTTTCTCGATGTCGTAGGGGTCGTCGATACCGTTCTCTGCCATGATCTGGCAGGTGCGTTCGATCGTGCGGCCCACGCCGGTTTCGCCCACGAACATGTGGTGCGCTTCTTCGGTGAGCATGAAGCGGCAGGTGCGCGAGAGCGGATCGAAGCCGGACTGTGCGAGCGACTCGAGCTGCATCTTGCCGTCACGGTCGGTGAAGTAGGTAAACATGAAGAACGAGAGCCAATCCGGCGTTTCCTCGTTGAAGGCACCGAGCATACGCGGCGCTTCTTCGGAACCGGACTGACGACGCAGCAGATCATCGGCTTCTTCGCGGCCATCGGCGCCGAAGTACTTGTGGAGCAGGTAGACCATGGCCCAGAGGTGACGGCCTTCTTCCACGTTCACTTGGAAGAGGTTGCGCATGTCGTAGAGCGAAGGCGCGGTGCGGCCGAGGAAGCGCTGCTGTTCGACCGAAGCAGGCTCTGTATCGCCCTGAATCACGATCAGGCGCTTGAGCATGTTGCGGTATTCACCGGGGACTTCCTGCCATGCAGGCTGGCCTGCGTGCTCGCCGCAAGGAATGGTACGGCCTTCGACTTGCGGTGCGAGCAGGATACCCCAGCGGTATTCCGGCATCTTCACGTAGTCGAACTTTGCCCAGCCCTTCGGATCGACCGAAACGGCGGTGCGGAGGTAGACGAGCGACTTTTGGAAGTTGTCGGGGATCAGGTCATTCCACCAGTTGATGTAACCGGGGTGCCATTTTTCCAACGCCTTGAGTACACGCTTGTCGGTGCTCAGGCCCACGTTGTTGGGGATCAGGGTGTCGTAAGAGACGTTAATAAGATCGAGCATTTCTTCCTCCATAGGTGATGGGGAGCGACCCCATCTGCGCTTTGTGCGGTACCGACGTTACGCCGGAGTCCGGATAGGCGGGGTTGCCCCCGCCTTTGGCAGCGTTAGACGCGCTGCATGTTGTAGTCGCCACGCACGCCAGTGCCGTAGCGTTGAAGGGCGCCGTCTGTGCCGGTGGCGTTCGGGCGGTTGAAAATCCAGTTCTGCCATGCGGTGAGGCGGCCGAAGATGCGGGTTTCCATGGTTTCCGGGCCAGCGAAGCGGATGTTGGCTTCGAGGCCGGTCATCGCATCGGGGCTGAACGAAGCGCGCTCTTCCATGAAGATGCGGATTTCGTCATCCCAGTCGATGTCGTCGAAGGCGTAGGTGATGAGGCCGAGATCGCGGGCGCTGTCGGCTTCGATTTCCTCGCCGATGTGGCCCTTGAGCGCTTCCACATGCTCCGGCTCCGCGAGGAAACGGGTTTGCAGGCGGGTGATGTCGTTGCCCATCGGGTAGGTGCCGAAGTTGCCTTCGCTGAGGCGGACGGTGGCGATCGGGCGGTTATCGCCTTCGAACTCGTCTTCCATCATGTAGCTACGGTCGCCGGCCCAGATCAGTTCGGCGAGGGGCCCCGCGAAGCAGCTGCCATGTTCGACGAGGGTGGCGATGGAGCGCGAGGTGACGTCGACGCGCTTCAGCGTGCGCTTCCAGAGTTGCAGGATTTCATTGGCCAGCCAGTGATCCTTGTTCGCCAGCATGAAGGCTTCGTGGGCGAGAACGGCATCGGCGTCACCCTGGGTGCGGAAGACCCAGAGGCCGAGCTCCATCTCGTTGAGGCGGAGGTGCAGGATCGCGTCTTCGAACTCGCGGACGAGGCGCAGCATCCAGGATTGATCGCCTTCCGCGACCAGTGCGTCGGTGGAGGCGGGAACGTCGCGGTCGGGGCCGTGGAGGGTGATGGTGGCGCGGCGGGCGGCACGATCGACGGCAATCTCGACGAGGCTGTAGGTGACGGAGCCGTCTTCAGCGATGGTGCGGTTGAGCGGGCCGAGGGTGATGCCTTTTGCGGCCTTGGCAGCGGCGGCATCGGCGAACTGGCGGGCACGTTCGGCCACAACAGTGTCGAATTTCGAGTTCGGAACCGCTTCGTCGACGAGACGCCAATCGACGGCGCGCTTGCCTTTGACGCCTTCTTCGACCGAGCAGAACACATCGGCGAGGTCACGGCGGACTTTGCGCTTGTCGGTGACGCGCGTGAGGCCGCCGGTGCCCGGGAGAACCGCCAGAAGCGGGACTTCGGGGAGGGAGACGTTCGACGAGGAGTCGTCGGTCAGCATGATGTAGTTGCAGGCGAGGGCGAGTTCGTAGCCGCCGCCAGCGCAAGCGCCTTTAACGGCAGCGATGTACTTCTGGCCGCTGTCGGCTTCTGCGGCTTCGAAGGTGTTGCGGGTTTCGTTGGTGAATTTGCAGAAGTTCACCTTGTGAGCATGGGTCGCGCCGCCGAGCATTCGGATGTTCGCGCCTGCGCAGAACACCTTATCCTTGCCGGACTTCATGACCACGACTTTGACCTCGGGATGTTCGAAGCGCATCCGCTGCACGACGTCGTTCAGCTCGATATCGACGCCGAGGTCGTAGGAGTTGAGCTTGAGCTGGTAGCCTTCGAAGAGGCCGCCGTTCTCGTCGACGTCCATGTAGAGGGTTGCGATGTCGCCCTCGTACTCGACGCGCCAGTGGCGGTATTTGCTGGGGTCGGTCTGGAAATCAATCATCTTGGTCATGGCGCGTCTCCCTGAACATCTTGAATGCACTATAGTGCTGTGAGGGGCTTTTGGGAAGCCTGTAGTGCAAAATAGTGCTAATATTTAATCACCAATAAATCAGTGAGTTAAGTCTCATGGATGTCTGATTTGGTAACATTTGTGCAATTTATTGCATATTTCTAGTTCAAGACTAGCGGAGTCTAGAGCGGAGCGAATCTACTTCGAGGCCCAAAACGGGTTGATCCCCCAACTCTGCGATAATCCCTGTGGCTTCTACAAGAAGACGCTCGACGGCGCGGTTCATGCCCATGCGGGCCTTGAGGCGCGCATTTGCGATCTGGATCAGGGCTTTGGTGGCCATGCGTTCGCGGCTGTTCGGGGGGCAGGCCATCCAGACGGGTTCGAGGACCTCGTGTGCCTCCCAGAACCATCCGGTATCCAGCAGGCGCAGGCCTTCTACGAAGGCAGGGCAGGTGGCGAGGTCTTCCGGTGACATGCCGTTGCGGACAGAGGCCCGCAAGTGTTCATAGGCCCCTTCGGAAGGACGAGGCGTTTGGCCGGGAACGTAGGGCTCAGGCAAGGGTGACCACTTCGGCTTCCAAGCGCTCAAGGCGGGCGCAGAATTCCGCGACGTGGGCCAGAACTTCGTCCGGTTTGTCCTGATGTGGGGAGTGGCGGCACCCTTCAAGGATGGCGACATCGACCGGAGCGTAGCTGCGGGTTTCGACTTCGGCGATCTGCGCGAGGGTGCCGTATTGGTCTTGGCGGCCTTGGATGGCCAGGGTTGGAATGCGGAAATAGTCGATCACATCGCCAACGTTCCACGCTTTGAACCCTTCGGCAAGCCAGGCATCGTTCCAGCCGCGGAAGGTGCGTTCGGGATCGGTGTGGTGTTTGGCCATCCGGGCCTTGAGATCGGTGGTGGCGAACGCGTCTTTCGCCTTCGCGATTTCGGCCAGCCCCATGGATTCGGTGAAGAAGTGCGGGGCCATGAGGATTGTACCGCGCACGCGGTGATCCACGAAGGAACCGGCATAGATCGCGGCGATGGTTGCGCCATCGGAGTGGCCCATCAGAACGCCGCGGCGGAAGCCGATGGCATCGAGGACCTCGGGGAGAACATCGACCGCTTCGCGGGTCATGTAGTCGAACGGGAAGGGCAGATCGGCCGCATCGGAGTGGCCGTAGCCTGCGCGGGAATAGGCGGCGACGCCGAAACCTGTGGCGGCAGCGAGGCGTTCGGTAAAGTCACGCCAGAGGCCAGCGGAGCCAAGACCTTCGTGCAGAAGAACGATGGTAGGGGCGGCTTCGGGGGCGGGGCCGGCATAGCGGACTTCGAGTTCTTTGCCGCCCGCTGTTATCCGCGCGTCACCCCATGCCATCAGGACGCCTCACGCAGTTTGAAGCGCTGGATCTTGCCCGTGGCGGTTTTGGGCAGTTCCGAGACGATGTCGATCCAGCGGGGGTATTTCCATTTTCCGATGGCGTTTTTCACGTGCTCTTTCACGCTCTCCAATTCGTCAGCGGAGTGGCCGGGCTTGAGGACGATGAAGGCTTTCGGCTTTTCCAGCCCGTCATCGTCGCGTTTGGCGACAACGGCGGCTTCCAGCACGGCGGGGTGCGAAATCAGAGCCTGTTCCACCTCAAACGGGCTAAGCCAGATGCCAGAGACCTTGAACATGTCGTCAGTCCGACCGCAGTAGACGAAGCGGCCTGCTTCAGTGCGCTCGTATTTGTCGCCTGTGCGCGTCCACTCGCCTTCGAAGGTCGAGCGGCTCTTGTTGCGCTGATTCCAGTAGCCGTCGGCGGCGCTGGCACCGCGCACGACGAGCTCACCGACTTCCCCTGCGGGCACGTCCTTGCCTTCTTCATCAACGAGGCGGACTTCGTAACCGGGAACCGCTGTGCCGGAGGTGCCGTAAACAACATCGCCGGGTTTGTTAGAGAGGAAGATGTGCAGCATTTCGGTGGAGCCGACGCCATCAAGAATGTCGACGCCCCAATGGCCGAGCCACTTCTTGCCGATCTCGGCAGGAAGGGCTTCGCCTGCCGAGATGGAGCGGCGCAATGGCGCCTTCGGAACGGCGTTGCTTTCCCAATAGTGGACCATGGCAGCGTAGAGCGTGGGGACGCCGCAGAAAATCGTGGGCTTCTCTGCGTCGAGGATCGCGGAAACGCCATCTGGCGTCGGGCGACCAGGAAGCAGAACGGAGGTTGCGCCTACGGCGAGCGGGAAGGTGAGGGCGTTGCCGAGGCCGTAGGCGAAGAAGAGCTTCGCGGCGGAATAGACCGTGTCATCCTCGGTGATCCCGAGCACTTGCGCGCCATAGGTATCGGATGTGGCTTTCAGCGAGGAATGCACATGGCGGACGCCTTTGGGTTGGCCCGTCGACCCCGAGGAGTAGAGCCAGAAGGCGGTTTCGTCGGAGGAGACTTCGATGGGTGGACGGGACAGCGCATCGGACATGAAAGCGCGCCAGCTCAGGGTGCCGTCGGGCGCGTGATCGCCGCCGATCACAACGACGACACGGAGCGAGTCGGCGTTTTTGATGACGGGTTCGACCACGGGCCAGAGTTCGGCGGAGACGAAGAGGCAGCGGGCGCGGCTGTCTTTCAGGATGAAGTCATAGACCTGCGTGGCGAGGAGCGTGTTCAAGGGAACCGCGATCACGCCAGCCTTGAGCGCACCGAAGAAGATCTGGGGCCATTCGATCTGGTCCAACACCAGCATCAGGGTACGTTCTTCGGCGCGGATGCCGTGACGGCGCAGGGCATCGGCGACTTTGCCGGAGCCATCGGCCAGCTCGGCATAGGATAGGGTGCGCTTGGAACCGGTGGCTTCGCGGTAGGCGGTTTTGGCACCCCGGCCTTCCTCGATGTGGCGGTCTACGAAATAGGTTGCGGCATTTCCGGACATGGTTTCCTCCCTGAGCCGGGTTCGCATCCGGCAGCGCTGGCGAGCACGGCTTATTCTAGCACATAGCCAACAAACGGACTCCTCCTCCGAATCCGCTACTTATGCGCTATAATGCACCGTACTTGCGCTTCTGCAAGACATAACTTCGAAGAGATGCATTTTTTTGCATAATTTCGCGAGATGAAAGACAGCACTCGGGGCGCGCTGAATGGCGCGGCCGGAAAACCACCGAAAAGCTGGAAAGTGGATCAGGCCCTGAGGCCAAGCATTTTGACGCCCAGCACTTCGAGGACTTTTGCCTCGATGTGTTCCGCGTTCATTTGCGCGACGGCATACATGTCTTCGGCGCTGGCCTGATCGATAAAGGTGTCCGGCAAGACCATGGAGCGGAAGCGGAGGCCATTGTCGAAGACGCCCTCATCGGCCAAAAGCTGCGCGACGTGGCTACCGAAGCCGCCGACGGCGCCTTCCTCGATGGTGATGAGGGCTTCGTGATCTGCGGCGAGTTTCAAGATGAGATCACGGTCGAGCGGTTTGGCGAAGCGGGCGTCGGCGACGGTGAGGGAAATCCCGCGGCCTTCGAGCGCTTCGGCGGCTTTCATCACTTCCGACAGGCGTGTGCCGAAGGAAAGAACGGCGACGCCTTTGCCTTGGCGGATCATGCGGCCCTTGCCGATTTCGAGGGGAATGCCGCGTTCAGGCATTTCAACGCCGACGCCTTCGCCGCGCGGGAAGCGGAAGGCGATGGGCCCATCATCATGGGCGGCGGCAGTGGCGACCATGTGCACGAGTTCTGCTTCATCGGCGGCGGCCATCACGACCATGCCGGGCAGATTGGCGAGGAAGGCGGTGTCGAAGCTGCCTGCGTGGGTCGCCCCATCGGCGCCTACGAGGCCTGCGCGGTCGATCGCGAAGCGGACGGGGAGGCGCTGGATTGCAACATCGTGCACGACCTGATCGTAGCCGCGCTGAAGGAAGGTGGAATACATTGCGCAGAAGGGTTTCAGGCCGCCTGCCGCCAATGCGGCGGAGAACGTCACGCCGTGCTGTTCGGCGATACCCACATCGAAGCAGCGCGACGGGTAGCGTTCGGCAAAGAGGTTGAGGCCTGTGCCATCGGGCATGGCGGCGGTGACGGCGCAAATCCCGCTATCCTCGGCGGCTTCTTTCAGGAGCGCTTTGGCGAAAACCGAGGTGTAGGACGGCGCATTGGAAGGTGCTTTGACTTGCTCGCCGGTCAGCACGTCGAACTTTGCTGTGGCATGGCCCTTGTCGCGGGCGCGCTCGGCGGGGGCGTAGCCTTTGCCCTTCTTGGTGAGCACGTGGATCAGCATCGGGCCGTTGGCGCGGGCTTTTACGGTGCGGAGCACCGGAAGGAGTTGTTCAAGGTCGTGGCCATCAATCGGGCCGACATAGGAGAAGCCCAGGGCCTCGAACATCGTGCCGCCCACGGCCATGCCTTTCAGCATGTCTTTCGCGCGCTTTGCGCCTTCACGGAAGGGTTCGGGAAGCAGGGAAACCGCGCCTTTGGCGGCGGCTTTCAATTCCTGGAAAGGCTCGCCTGCATAGAGGCGCGAGAGGTAGGACGAGAGCGCGCCGACGGGGGGCGCGATGGACATATCATTGTCGTTCAGGATGACAAAGAGGCGTTTCTTCAGGTGGCCTGCGTTGTTCATCGCCTCGAAGGCCATGCCTGCCGACATGGAACCGTCGCCGATCACGGCAATCGCGTCACCTAGCCCGCCTTCGCAAGACCCGCCCAGATCACGGGCAACGGAGAAACCGAGGGCGGCGGAAATGGAGGTTGAGGAGTGCGCGGCACCGAAGGGATCGTAGGGGCTTTCGGAGCGCTTGGTGAAGCCGGAAAGGCCATCTTTCTGGCGGAGGGTGCGAATGCGGTCACGGCGACCCGTGAGGATTTTGTGGGGGTAGCACTGGTGGCCGACGTCCCAGATGAGCTTGTCTTTCGGGGTGTCGAAAACGGCATGGAGTGCGACGGTGAGTTCGACCACGCCCAAGCCCGCGCCAAGGTGCCCGCCAGTGACCGAGACAGCAGAAATGGTTTCCGTGCGCAATTCGTCTGCCACGCGCTTCAACTCGGCATCGCTCAGGCGCTTGAGATCAGCGGGCGATTGCACAAGGTCAAGCGTGGGTGTCAGCGGTTTGGGGCTCATGGCTTCCCCCTATGCGGGTGGCTCAGGTCTCGCGGGCGATAACGAAGCGCGCGGCTTCGCGCAAGCAATCTGCGTCTGTTCCATAGGTATTTAAAGCGTCGCAGCCTTGTTGCACAAGGTCTGCAGCGCGGCGCTTTGCCTCGGCTAGACCGAGGAGAGAGACGAAAGTGGCTTTTCCGGCATTGGCATCCTTGCGGAGTGCTTTGCCGACTTTCGCGGCATCGCCTTCAACGTCGAGCACGTCATCCCAGATCTGGAAGGCGCGACCAAGGCAACGGCCGTAGGTTTGCAGGGCGGAGGTATCCGCCCCGGCCATCCGAGCGCCTGCCATGGCGGACCATTCGATGAGTGCGCCGGTTTTTCCGGCTTGCAGGGTTTCGATCTCGGTAAGGGTCAGTGGTTCGGGCGCGGATTCTGCAGCGATGTCGAGCGCCTGACCGCCGACCATTCCACGCACTCCGGATGCTTCCGCGAGGCTCAGGGCAAGGGCGACGCGGGCTTCGGGGGAGCAATCGACGGAAAGGGCGAGTTGGAAGGCCAGAGATTGCAGGGCGTCGCCTGCGAGAACGGCCGTAGCTTCATCCCACTTGCGATGAACCGTTGGTTGGCCGCGACGAAGGTCGTCGTCATCCATGCAGGGCAGATCGTCATGAATGAGGCTGTAGGCGTGGAGCGCTTCGATTGCGGAAGCGGCGGGTGCTGCGGCGCTGGCGTCGATTCCGTGCAGCCGCGCGCTTTCCATCACCAGAAACGCCCGAAGGCCTTTGCCGCCTGTGACGGCGTAGGCCATGGCTTCGGCTACGGGCAGGTCGACCCTGCTCAAGGCCGATACAATCCCGTGCTCCGCGAGGAGACGGGCAGATTTCAAGGCGCTCGGAAAATCGGCCAGCATTTTAGCCAGCATTGAAGGGCGTAGAACCGTTCGGCTGACCTTCGCCATCCAGCGTGATCTGCGAGACCTTTTCTTCGGCCGCGCGCAGCTTCGCTTCGCAGTGCTTTTTCAGGTCTGCACCACGGGTGTAGAGTGCGATGGACTGATCGAGGGGAACGTCACCGCGTTCGAGCTGGCCCACAACGCGTTCCAGTTCGGCCATGGCTTGCTCGAAGCTCATTTCGCTGATCGGTGCTTCGGACATGGGGCTCTCCTGTTTGCAACTTGTTGCACCATAGAGATAGGCGATGCGGTGTTCAATTCGGTTGACCTTTCTCCGGCGGAGTTTGAATCTGCCCAAATGGGAAAACGACGCGACAATACCCGTTATGCGGCTGCGCAGGTGGCGCTGAATCTGGAAGAGGCGATCGCCTCTTTGCCGGAGTTCGAGGGTGCCGAAGTTTTGGAGCTATTGCGGTTTGTTCCGGGATCGCGGGGGCTGTTTTCGGGCACGTTGCAGGGACGGCCAGTGGTCTTCCGGGTGTTCATCGGGCCGGATGCGCGGGGTGATGCGGCCAAGGAATGGGCGGAATTGACGCGTGCCTGGGCCTATATGCAGGGGCCCGACTTTCTCGTGCCGGAGCCTTTGGGCTATGCCGAGGGGCAGTGGTTTTACGCAATGCAACAGGTGAGCGGCGCGCTGCTGTTGCGCCATATTGCGCGGCAAGAGCCGGAAGAGCAGCTGCGCCTCATCGGGCGAGCGGGTGAGTGGTATTCGACATATATCGCGCCGACGCAGAATTTGGGTAAGGCGCGGCCAACGCGGTGGCTCAATCTGGCCGAAAAGGCTATGCTGGCGCAGCCGCATCCGTCTCTAGCAAGGCTGGAAGTGGGCATCTTCGCGGAAGCCCAGCGGTTGGCGGATCGGCTTTCGAAGGGGAAATGGCATTCCGCAATTTGCATGGTGATTTCCACCTCAACAACCTGTTCATCCGGAAGGATGCGCTCACCGGATTTGATCTTGGCGGGGCGGGAACACCCCCTGCGGCGAAGGACATCGCGAGGGCTTTGGTGCACATGGCGCGGCGCGGGGTTTTGCCTTCGGGTTAGCGGCGGTTCGGTGTGGACGCTGAAGCCTATGCCCGAATGGAGGTTGCGCTGCCGGAGGCTGATCACGCTTTGGCGCTGCCGTTCTTCGTTGCGGTCGATACGCTGGCGCGGGTCGAGCAACTGCACCTAGCTGAGGAACAGTTGGCGCTGGCGGAAGCGATGGAAGTGGGCTTACTCGGAGATCTGAAGCAGCTTTAGGCGCGCATCAGGGCCGAGACGTGTGCTGCGGCGCTTTCGGAGAGCGCATCCAGATCGTAGCCGCCTTCCAGAACCGAAACGACACGGCCTTCGCAATGCTTGGCGGCCAAGGCGCAGAGCTTTTCGGTTAGCCAGACGAAATCCTTCTTGCGCCAGTTAAGATTGGCCAAGGGATCGGCGGCATGGGCGTCGAAGCCTGCGGAGATCAGGATGAGTTCGGGAGCGAAGGCGTCGATCTTCGGGAAGACTTCGGCCTCATAGACGCGCTGCATATGCGCGCCATCGGACTCTGGGGGGAGGGGCAGGTTGTGGATCTGCCCATGCGCGCCACGTTCTTCAGGTGCACCTGTGCCGGGCCAGAGCGGCATCTGGTGGGAGGAGAAGAAGAGCGCGCGGCTTTCGTTCCAGAGAAGGTCTTGTGTGCCGTTACCGTGGTGCACGTCGAAATCCACGACGGCAACGCGCGACAACCCGTGCCGCTCCATCGCGTGGCGTGCGGCGATGGCAACGCTACCGAAGAGGCAGAAGCCCATCATGAGCGCGGTTTCGGCGTGGTGCCCCGGGGGGCGGGCGGCGACGAAGGAGTTTTTCACCTCATCAGCCAAAACGGCATCAACAGCTGCTACGGCACCACCTACCGCGCGGCGGGCGGCTTGCATCGAACCGGGGGACATGTGGGTGTCTTCGTCGAGGCGGCGCGTGCCGCTTGCAGGTTCGGCAGCGATGATCTGGTCGATATAGGCCTGCGGATGGCAGAGGCTGATATCGGCATCTGTGCCCAAGGGGCACTCACGGCGATCAAGACCCGCGAACTCGGGTGCATCGAGGCGCGCGCGGATGCGATTCAGGCGCGCCACCTGTTCGGGGTGCCCCATGGGCGTGACATGGTTTTCGCAATCATCGTGGGTGAAGAAGGCGGTTGTCATGGACGGGTTCCCTCGGGTGGATCAATCAGGGGCAAGCATGTAGCCCGCGCCCCGAACAGTTTGCAGGTAACGTGGCTGTTTGGGATCGGGTTCGATCTTGCGGCGGAGGCGGGTGATCTGGACGTCGACGGCGCGTTCCTGCGCTGCCGAAGCGCCGCTGCTCCGGCCGAGATCTTCGACAAGCTGGCTGCGGGAGAGGGGCGAGCCCGGTTGTGCGGCGAAGAGCTTCATCAACTGTGCTTCGGTGCCGGTGAGGCGGATCAGGGTCTGGCCTTGCCAGAGTTCGGCGCGGGCGACGTCGTAGCGGACGGGGCCGAGGTGCAGGACTTTCGGGCCGGTATCGACGGGAACGGGTTCGGGCATGCGGCGGAGGATCGAGTTGATCCGGAGCAGCAGTTCTTTCGGTTCGAACGGCTTGGCGAGGTAATCGTCCGCGCCTGCTTCCAGCCCTCGGATGCGGTCTTCGGTTTCGCCTTTTGCGGTGAGCAGAAGGATCGGCACGCGGCTTTTTTCGCGGATGGTACGGGTGAAGCTGATGCCGTCTTCACCGGGCATCATCACATCCATGACCAGAAGATCAAATTCGAGGCCAGCCATAAGACGACCCGCGTGGGACGCATCGCGCACGGTGGACACGAGGAAGCCATGCCGCATCAGGAATTTCGCCAGCAGCGTGCGGATGCGCTCATCGTCATCGACGATGAGAAGGTGGGGTTGGGGATCGGCGCTCATACCCCGCTTTCCTTCAGGCTGAGATAGCGGCGACGCATTTCAGGATCCATCATCGCTTCGAGCACAGTGCGGAAGCCTGCGACGGCTTGCGGACCTGCAGCGCGGTAGGCGGAACGCATGCGGGCGCGCTGGGCGTCGGACAATTTACGTTCAAGCGCCTCGCCTTTTTCGGTGAGGTAGAGATGGCGTTCGCGCTTGTCGACTTTGCCGACCCGCGCCTCGACTAGTTCATCTTCGACCAGAGACCGCAGTACGCGGTTCAGCGACTGCTTGGTGACGCAGAGAATGGCGAGGAGGTTATTCACCGTGGTTCCGGGGGCGCGGTTGATGAAGTGGATGGCGCGATGGTGGGCGCGGCCATAGGCCATGGTGGCGAGGATGCGATCGGGATCCGCAGTGAAACTCTGATAAGCAAAGAATACGGCCTCGATGCCTTGGCGGAGTTGTTCATCCGTCAAGAAAAGAAGGGTTTCGCCGCCTGAGCTCTCGGACATGACCGCACCGTGCAAGGTTCTCTAAAGTTCCGGACAGTTTAAGTCAGTCTTGTTGACATTCCAAGAACCAACTGTTAGCCATCCTCCGATTTGGCGCAAGATTATGTCACCAACGCGTGAGTCTGGCGCAATAAATGAAAAGGTTTGCCGGAGGAGGCTTGGGCATGGCTGCGTATGATGATCGCGATGGGAAGATTTGGCTGGATGGTAAACTGGTGGATTGGCGTTCGGCCAATGTGCACCTTCTGACGCATGCTCTGCATTACGCCTCTTCAGTCTTCGAAGGGGAGCGCTGCTACAGCGGCATGATCTTCAAGAGCCGCCTGCATTCCGAGCGCCTGCACTACTCGGCGAACTGCCTTGATTTCGAAGTGCCCTATTCGGTGGACGAGCTTGAAGCGGCGAAATACGCGATGCTTGAAGCGAACGGCTGGAAAGATGCCTATGTGCGCGCCTTTGCTTGGCGTGGTGCGGGTGACGATATGGGCGTTTCGGCGCGCCGTAATCCGGTTCGCGTGGCTGTCGCTGGCTGGGAGTGGGGCAACTACTACGGTGACGCGAAGATGAAGGGCGCGAAGCTCGACATTTCCAAGTGGCGCCGCCCCGATCCGCAAACGGCCCCGAGCCATGCGAAGGCCGCTGGTCTTTACATGATCTGCACGATGGCCAAGCATGCGGCCGAGGCCAAGGGCTGCTCGGATGCGATGATGTTCGACTATCGCGGCTATGTCGCCGAGGCGACGGGCGCGAACATCTTCTTCGTCAAGAACGGCGAAGTGCACACGCCGAAGCCTGATTGCTTCCTCAACGGCATTACCCGCCAGACCGTGATTGGCATGCTCAAGGAAAAGGGTGTGAACGTGATCGAACGTCACATCATGCCGGACGAGTTGGAAGGGTTCGAGCAGTGCTGGTTGACGGGCACGGCGGCAGAAGTGACACCGGTTGGCCACATTGGTGACTACACCTTCGAAGTTGGCGCGCTGACGCGCGACATTTCGGAAAGCTACGAGAAGCTTGTGCGTTCGTAAGCGAACCGGAGCAATTGGCATGAAAGGGCGGGAGCGATCCCGCCCTTAACGCGTTTCGCTTTAGTGTTGAAACGGCAGAAACGCTTTAAGTTTATGATTTGACGCATTTCTTAACCGAAAAAGTCTATCAACTTTTTCTCGAAATGCTCTAGTCGTCTCCGAGAGCGAGAATGCTTGCGAGACCGCTGCGGTAGTCGGGATGGATCAGGCGAACGCAGAGTTCAGACTTGATCCGGTCATTCCGTACGCGCTTTGACTCCGCGTAGAAGCTGCGCGCCATGGGTGTCATCTCTGCCTCGTCATAGGCGACTTCGGGCGGTGGCGGCAGACCGAGGAGATGGGCGGCGTGGGTGAGCACATCTTCGGGTGGGGCGGGGTCATCATCGCAGACGTTATAGGCCGCGCCCGGATTGGGGTGGTTGATGGAGCCTTCCAGAACCTGCGCGATGTCATCGACATGGGTTCGGGAAAATACTTGGCCTTCCTTGATGATCCGCCTTGCAGTGCCGTTTCGAACCTTTTCGAACGGGCCGCGTCCGGGGCCATAAATGCCGGCGAGGCGGAAGATGTGGAGCGGGAGGCCGGGGATTGCCTGCCATTCGGCTTCGGCTTTCACACGCGCGCGGCCGCGTTCGGTGGACGGGGTGAGCGGCGTTGTTTCATCGACCCAGCCGCCTTGGTGATCGCCGTAAACTCCGGTGGTGGAGAGGTAGCCGGCCCATTCAAGAGGGGCTCCTGCGATGGCTGTACGATACTGTCGCAAGACCGGATCGCCGTCACGGTCGGGTGCGATGGAGGTCAGGAAGTGCGTGGCTGATGCCAGCGCTTCTTCAATCTCGGGCGATCCAAAGATCAGCGGATTGATTCCCTCCGCGCGCAGCTTTTCGGCGGTTTCGGCGCTGCGGGTGGTGCCGGAGATGCGCCAACCTTGCGGCAAAAGCCGTTTGGCCAGTGCTGCCGCCGAATAGCCGTGACCGAAAGAAATCAAATGCTTGCTCATAGGGTGATCCTGCCATGGCGTGGCGGCGGGTTAAAGCGTTACAAAAAACTCTTTAAGAATGATTTTTTGTAACATATAATATGTTCAATGAACGGGAGGAGCCAACCGCCATGTATTCCCAAGGTCTAATCGGTGCCGATGGGCGCACCACCGAATCCGAAGAGTTTCTCGCGCGCTTTCAGGCGCGGATTGATGCCGAGGAAAAGATCGAGCCGACCGATGCGATGCCTGAGGGCTACCGCCGGACGCTGGTTCGCCAGATCGGCCAGCACGCGCATTCCGAAATCGTTGGCATGCTGCCGGAAGGCAACTGGATCACCCGCGCGCCGTCGCTGCGCCGCAAGGCTGCTCTGCTGGCTAAGGTGCAAGACGAGGGCGGGCACGGGCTTTACCTCTATTGCGCTGCCGAGACCCTCGGCGTGAGCCGTGAGGAGATGACCGAAGAGTTGCTTACCGGCAAAGCGAAGTACTCCTCCATTTTCAATTATCCGACGCTCAGCTGGGCCGATATCGGCATCATCGGCTGGCTCGTGGATGGCGCGGCGATCATGAACCAGATCCCGCTCTGCCGTTGCTCATACGGCCCCTATGCGCGGGCGATGATCCGGGTTTGCAAGGAAGAGAGCTTCCACCAGCGCCAAGGCTATGAGCTGTGCATGTCGCTCGCCTTCGGCACGCCGGAGCAGAAAGCTATGGTGCAGGATGCGTTGAACCGTTGGTGGTGGCCCTCGATCATGATGTTCGGCCCGCATGATGCGGATAGCCAGCATTCGGACCAATCGATGGCGTGGAAGATCAAGCGCTTCTCGAATGACGAGCTGCGTCAGAAGTTCATCGACGCGACCGTGCCGCAAGCCGAATACCTCGGCCTGACGCTGCCTGACCCCGATCTGAAATGGAACGAGGAAAAGGGTGGTTACGATCACGGACCGATCGATTGGTCGGAGTTCTGGCGCGTGGTGAAGGGCCAAGGCCCGATGGCGCGTGACCGGATCAAAGCCCGCAAGAAAGCCTGGGATGAGGGTGCTTGGGTGCGTGAGGCCGCGTTGGCCCATGCCGAGAAGCGCCGCGCCCGTAAGATGGCCGCCGAATAAGCCCCCGCTTTAGACATAACACAGGAGACGAAGCCATGGTTCAGACCACGCCGCTTTGGGAAGTTTTCATCCGTCCGCGCAATGGCCTGTCGCACAAGCATGTGGGCTCGATTCACGCCGCCGACGAAGTGCTCGCGCTGCAAGCCGCCCGTGACGTTTACACACGCCGGGGCGAGGGCAATTCGATCTGGGTCGTGCGCTCGGCGGATATCCACGCCTCGGACCCCGATCAGGCGGCCGAGAACTTCGAGCCGACGGCTGACAAGATATATCGCCATCCGACCTTCTACGACATCCCCGAAGAAGTGGGGCATATGTGATGGCTGTTTGGGAAGCCCTTGTTGAGCTGGCCGACGATCACCTCGTCTTGGGCCATCGCGTGAGCGAATGGTGCGGCCATGCGCCGATGCTGGAAGAAGACTTGGCGATGCCCAATATGGCGCTCGATGTGATCGGCACGGCGCGCACGCTCTATACCCGAGCTGGAGAGCTGGAAGGGAAGGGGCGCGATGAAGACGCGATTGCCTATCTGCGTAACGAGCGTGAGTATCGAAATTGCCTCTTGGTCGAACGCCCGAACGAGGATTTCGCGCATACGATGCTGCGCCAACTCTACTTCGCAGCCTTCATGAAAGCCTTCTGGGATGCGGCGCTTTCTTCTGCGGATGACGTGGTGCGTGGTGTTGCGGGGAAGGCGGGCAAAGAGATGGCCTATCACATTCGCCATGCGGGTGAGTGGGTGATCCGCTTGGGCGATGGCACCGAACAAAGCGCGCGCCGGATGCGCGATGCCGTAGAGGCGCTTTCGATCTATGTAGATGAATTGTTCGACAGTTCGGACGCCGCTCAAGCCGCGGAAGCGGCGGGTGTTCTGCCGAAGCGGTCAGAGATGCGCGCGGCTTTCGACAAGGTGATTGGCGACGTTTTCAGTGAGGCGCTTCTTGAGCTGCCGGCAGTGCCGTACGGTCAGCGTGGAGGCCGGAGCGGCCAGCATGGTGAAGGGCTGGGGCATATGCTGGCGGAGATGCAATCGCTGCATCGTGCCCATCCGGGAGCCGCGTGGTGAGCGGAAGCCCGCAAGGCCAATCGGGGCCCGCATGGGAGGCTGCTGCCGCCGTGCCGGACCCGGAAGTGCCCTGCGTATCTGTGGCTGAACTGGGCATCCTGCGCTGGGTTCAGATGGAGGGTGAAACGGCAGTTGCCGGAGTAACGCCCACCTATTCTGGTTGCCCTGCCACGCTGGCAATCGAATTGGCCATCGAGACCGCGCTTCGCGACGCTGGCTTTGACGCCCGGATCGAGCGCTTGCTTGCGCCGGCTTGGACAACCGACTGGATCACGCCGGAAGGGCGCGAAAAACTCCGCGCTTATGGCATCGCACCACCTGTGAACGGCGGCAAAGCCTCGCTTTTCGGCGCAGTCGACGTTGCCTGCCCGCGGTGCGGAAGCGACCATACCGAACGCTTAAGTGAATTCGGCTCGACTGCGTGCAAGGCGCAGTACCGCTGCAAGGCCTGCCTTGAGCCTTTTGACTATTTCAAATGCATCTGAGGGAAACCCCATGTTCCACGATCTGACCATCCGCGCCGTCCGCGCCGAAACGCCCGAAGCCGTCGCGATCACCTTTGATGCCCCCGCAAGCGGTTTTGACTGGACCCCAGGCCAATATCTGACCCTCCGCGCTACGGTGAACGGCGAAGACATCCGCCGCAGCTATTCCATCGCATCGCTGCCCGGCGAGGCGTTGACTGTAGGCGTGAAGCGGGTAGACGACGGCGCTTTCTCGACGTTCGCTCAAACCCTGAAAGCGGGTGAGAAAATCGCCGTGATGCCGCCCGAAGGCCGCTTCACGTGGAAAGGCGAACGGAAGGTTGTACTGATTGCGGCAGGTTCTGGTGTGACGCCGATGTTGTCGATTGCAGGCGCGGCTTTGGCGGCAGGCGCAGACGTGACGCTCGTTTACGGCAACCGCAGCACCAATACGATCATGTTCCGCGATGCACTGGACGCATTGAAAGACCGCTACCTCGAGCGCTTTACGCTCGTGCATATCCTGAGCCGGGAAGCGCAGGATGTGGCGCTTCTGAATGGCCGCGTTTCCGGAGAGAAAGTGGATCGGCTCGCAGCAGCGGGTGCCGTGGATCTTGACGGGGCCAACGCCATTTTCCTGTGCGGCCCGGGCGAGATGATCGACGATGTTTCCGCGGCCCTGTCTGCTCGCGGTATCGCGCCGGAGCGTGTGCATTTCGAGCGCTTCTACACCGCAGGCGAAGCGCCCCGCGCGCCCCGATCGGCTGCAGCAACCGAGGCAGCAAAGGCTGGCGTGACGGTAGATGTGGTTCTCGATGGCGTACGTCGTACGTTCACCGTCGAGGAAGGCGACGACACGGTTCTAGATGCGGCCGAACGCCAAGGGTTGGAACTGCCCTATTCCTGCCGGGGTGGCATGTGCTGCACCTGCCGTTGTAAAGTTAGTGAAGGCACAGCGGAAATGGCGGTGAATTACTCGCTGGAAGAGTGGGAAACCAAGGCAGGTTTCACGCTGGCCTGCCAAGCCCGCCCGACTTCGGAAAAGCTTGTTCTGGATTTTGACGCGGCCTGACGGCATCATCGGGGCATGACCATCGATCTCGACGCAGCCTACAAGATTCATACCCCGGAAGACTCCAAGCAGCTCTATGCGGCTTGGGCGGAGACCTATGAGTCCGGATTTGTGGCTGATATGGACTATCGTCTGCCTCTGGCAGTAGCCGAGGCAGCGGCAAAGTGGCAGATGCCAGGCCCGATCCTTGACTTGGGCGCTGGCACCGGCTTGGTGGGCGCGGCGCTTACTGGTTTGGGCTGTGGGCCAGTCGATGGCACCGATATCGCCGCCGAGATGTTGGAAAAGGCAGCCGAAAAGGCCTGCTACCGAGCACTTTTCCAAGCCGACTTGCTCGCGGGCTTGCCTGTTCCTGATCACAGTTACGCTGGAATAGTCTCTTCTGGGACGTTTACGCTCGGCCATGTCGGGCCGGAAGCCTTGCCTGAAGTGGTGCGGGTTTTGCGGCCAGGCGGTCTCGCTTTGATTTCGGTCTCAAAGCATCATTGGCGCTGTTCGAACTTTGGTTCTCACCTTGAACGCCTGCGTGGGGTCACCGCACGCGCCATAGAAGAGGTTCCGATCTACGGTGTATCGGCGCGCGGAGACCATGCCCGTGATCGAGCCTATCTTCTCCGGTTCCGAAAGTCGCCGTACTGATCCGCTCTGCGGTTCTCAGGAAGCAGCTGCTCACTCAAATCCGAGCAAGTCTTTCATATTGGCAAAAATATCCCGGGGGTGCGGGGGCAGCGCCCCCGCTTCAACCGTGTTCGCGCAGGATGCCGCCCGCAAGGTAGAGCGAGCCGCAAATCAGGACCCTTGCCTCGGGATCCTGTGCTGTGATTTCCGCCAACGCGTCCTTCACCGACGGGGCAGGCTTCGTGGGAAGGCCTGCCAATCGTGCGGCTTCGGCTGTGGTTTCTGCGGGAAGGGTGTTTGCTTCGCCGGGAATGGAGACCGCAAAAAGGCTTTCGGCCTTTCCCTTCAAAGGGCGCATATAGCCGGTCACGTCTTTGGTGTTCAGCATGCCGCAGATCAGGTGAGTCCGCCGTGGAGGAAGCGTGCCCAAGTGGTGGGCGATGGCCTCTCCGGCGGCTGGGTTATGACCGCCGTCAAGCCAAAGCTCGACACCGGGTGCGAGGTCGACCAGAGGGCCCGTGCGGAGGCGCTGCATCCGGGCGGGCCAGAAGGCTTTGGTGACGGCCGCTTCCGGATTCCCGGTACCGAGGAGCCGGAGCGCCATGAGCGCCGCTCCGGCGTTGTCGATCTGATGGCGGCCGGGAAGGTTGGGCTGGGGCAGATCGAGTAGGCCGTTTTCGTCCTGAAAGGCCATGCGCCCGTGTTCGGGCCAGCATTGCCAGTATTGGTTATGGGCGAAAACCGGAGCTGAGTGCCGTGCTGCGATGGCCTCAATGGTGTCGAGGCCATCCGGATCCTGCGGGCCGACCACAACAGGAACGCCACGTTTGATGATGCCAGCCTTTTCGCCCGCGATTTTGGCAATCGTGTCGCCAAGGTATTGCTCGTGATCCATCGAGACCGGCGTGATGATTGTCAGGGCTGGCTTCGCGACGACGTTCGTCGCGTCGAGCCGCCCGCCGAGGCCGACTTCGAGTAGTGTGTAATCGGCGGGGGTGCGGGCCATGGCCAACAAGGCGGCGCAGGTGGTGATCTCGAAATAGGTAATCGGAGCGCCGCCGTTGGCCTCGTAGCATTCGTCGAGATAGGCGGTGAGCGCTTCTTCGGTGATCAGCTCGCCGGCAAGGCGGATACGCTCGTGGAAGCGGGCAAGGTGGGGCGAGGTGTAAGCGTGCACCTTGTGACCGGCGGCCTCAAGACCAGCGCGGATCATGGCCTGTGTTGACCCCTTACCGTTCGTGCCTGCGATGTGGATCACGGGAGGGAGTTTGTCTTGCGGGTTGCCCAAGGCTTCGAGAAGACACCAAACGCGATCAAGCGTCAGATCGATGATCTTCGGGTGCAGCGCCATCATGCGGGCGAGAATGGCGTCGGAACCTTGAGTCATGGCATTTTCCTCATCGGAGGGCTTGGCTTAAATCGGAAGATGCCCCGCCAAAGGAGCGAGGCATCGAACTGGAACGACATTTCCTAGTGGAAAGCGGCGTTGATCAGGGCTTCGCAGGGGCCGCTTCGGCCACCGGGGCGGGCAAGTCACCTTTCACAGGCGGCGTCATGCCCAGAAGCATACGGATAATGGTGATCAGTTCTTCGCGGATCTTACCACGCGGGGTAACGCGATCCAGCATCCCGTGGTCGAGCAGGTACTCGGCGCGCTGGAAGCCTTCGGGGAGCTTTTCGCGAATGGTTTGTTCGATCACGCGCGGGCCCGCGAAGCAGATCAGGGCGTTGGGTTCGGCAATCTGCACGTCACCCAGCATTGCGTAGGAGGCTGTGACACCGCCGGTCGTCGGGTGGGTCAGCACGACGATATAGGGCAGGCCCGCCTCTTTCAGCATTTGCACCGCAACTGTCGTGCGCGGCATTTGCATCAAGGACAGGATGCCTTCCTGCATCCGCGCGCCGCCAGCGGCGGAAAAGAGCACCAAAGGCCGCTTCAGTTTCACGGCTTCTTCGGCGGCGGCAATGATGGCGTTGCCGACATACATGCCCATCGAGCCACCCATGAACGAAAAGTCCTGAGCAGCGGCAACAATCGGAGTGCGCCCGATTTCGCCAGTGGCGACGAGCATGGCTTCTTTCTCGCCCGTGGATTTCTGGGCAGACTTCATGCGCTCTGGATATTTTTTCTGATCGCGGAATTGCAGCGGGTCCGTGACCGGCTCGGGGACTTTCACTTCTGTGAAGATGCCGCCGTCGAAGAGCGTGGAGAAACGGGCGCGCGGTGTGATCGCCATATGGTGGCCGCAGGATGTGCAGACGTTCAGGTTATCCTTGAGCTCGCGGTGGAACAGCATCGTTCCGCATTCGTCGCACTTCGACCAGAGATTATCCGGCACCTCGCGGCGGGAGAAAATCGAGTTGATCGTCGGGCGGACGTAGTTGGTGATCCAGTTCATCGGGCTTTGTCCTCCGGACTTGCTGCGGCTCCGAAATAAGGCGGGACGCGGCGTAATGCAATCAGCGCCTGATCGCAAACCGTGCAGCGAGCCACATCAGGCCGACGCCGCACAGTTCGATTTTGAACGGCATCGAGAAAAATGCGCTTTCTGGCAGGGCTTCGGAGCCTGCCAAGGCACCGGGGGCGAAAAGAACCAGAGCGAGGCCGGAATCCGGCCCTTCAACTTCGGCAAAGAACAGGAACGCGAAGGCGTTATTTGCGAGATGGAGCCCGAGCGCGGCTCCGATGCTGCCTGTTCGGGCGGTGAGGTCTGCGGCGGCTAGGCCGAAGAAGAAGGCCCAAAGCGAGTATTGGGCGCTTTCCGTGAAGGTGCTTCCGTTATCCCAGTGCACGGCGGCGAAGAGGAGGGACGGGACTGTGAGCCAGACCAGCGGATGCGGAAAGCGGGCGGCAAGCTGGCTTTGGATGTAGCCTCTGTAGAGCAACTCTTCGGCGCAAGTCTGGATGATGAGCGCCAAAATGGCCGGGAGCAGGAGGAGGAGCCACTGTGGGATCGCGCGCAGGTGGTCGATTTCGGAAGTGTCCCACCCAGGGGGGAGCGCTTCCATCGCGAGCATGAAAGCCAGAACAATGAGGAAGGACCGGATCAGATCGCGTTGGAAGATCTGTATTGGCCCGATCAGAGAAAGGGCCTTTCGACCATGACCCCACAGGGCGACGATGATCGTTGCGGCGATCAGGAGGCCGAAGGAGGAAAGCTGAAGAAGGAGGCCGACAGTCGTGTCTCCGTAAAAGTAGCTGTCTCCGATTGCGTCGGGCGCGTTGGCGAGGAGTGCATCAACGATCTGAAGGGCGACAGCGTAAATCGCTTCAATGAGAACGATGCCGATAGCCAGCCTGATCAAACCCGAGTGCGGCGTTGCTGGTTCGACGAGGTATTGATGGTTGGCGTATGCGCGCATTTTTCGGTTCTTGCCGTCGGATCTTCCGGTGTTGGACTAATTCGTTGTTGCCACGCTCAGCCCGTCTTCGAAAGGGGAAAGCCCGGTGCTTTTGGAATGATTCACCGCTCACTGGATCTTTGCTTTCCAAAAGGCCGCAATTCATGTATGCGCCGCCCATCTGTGACGTGAGCCCTGCCCTCGGGCGCATGCGTAGGATTGAGGGCGGCGGCAATGGGGCCGCCAGATAAACGGAGCACCCGGAGGGCCGGGAGAGGCTCCTTGAGGATACGCTAGATGTTCAATGAAGTGAAAAAGTCGATCCAGTGGGGCGAAGAAACGCTGACGCTGGAAACGGGTAAGATTGCCCGTCAGGCAGACGGCACCGTGATCGCCACCTTGGGCGAAACCTCGGTGATGGCGAACGTGACGTTCGCGAAAGAGCAGAAGCCCGGTCAGGATTTCTTCCCGCTGACCGTGCACTACCAAGAGAAATACTACGCCGCCGGTAAGGTTCCGGGTGGCTTCTTCAAGCGCGAAGCGCGTCCGACCGAGAAGGAAACGCTGACCGCGCGCCTGATCGACCGTCCGATCCGCCCGCTCTTCGTCGATGGTTTCAAGAACGAAGTGCTCATCATGTGCACCGTTCTGAGCCATGACCTCGTGAACGACCCTGACGTTGTGGCGATGATCGCGGCTTCGGCTGCCCTCACCATTTCGGGCGCGCCGTTCATGGGCCCGATCGCTGGTGCGCGTGTTGGCTTCGTGGATGGCAACTATGTTCTCAACCCGTCGGTTGATGACATGACCCGCCTGCGCAACAACCCCGAGCAGCGCCTCGACCTCGTCTGCCAGAGGGCCGGGATCGAGGACGGGATGACCGTGCTCGACCTGGGCTGTGGCTGGGGTTCGATGTCGCTCTGGATCGCCGAGCGCTACCCCGGCTGCCGAGTGACCGCCGTTTCCAACTCCCGCACCCAGCGGGAGGCGATCGAGGCCGAGGCCGCCGCACGAGGCACAAGCAATCTGGAGGTGATCACGGCCGACATCGGTCACTTCGAGCCCGAGGGCCGGTTCGACCGGGTGGTCTCGATCGAGATGTTCGAGCACCTCCGTAACTGGCGCGAGTTGATGAGGCGGATTTCCTCCTGGCTCGAACCGGGCGGCCGCTTCTTCCTCCACGTCTTCTCGAATATCCGC
>JALQUU010000030.1 GCA_023260655.1 Paracoccaceae bacterium
ATGAACTTCCTTCCTGATGTGTATGTACCATGCGAAATTTGTCATGGTGCGCGCTACAACAGAGAGACTCTGGAAGTGCATTACAAAGGTAAGACCATCGCAGAAGTACTTGATATGCCCATCGAAGTTGCATACGAATTCTTTGAATCTGTTCCAACAATCGCTCGCTATCTCAAAACGTTATGTGATGTTGGCCTTGGCTATGTCCGTCTCGGACAGTCTGCTCCGACTCTTTCAGGTGGCGAAGCGCAGCGCGTAAAGTTGGCAACGGAATTGCAACGTCGATCAACAGGAAGAACGATTTATGTCTTAGATGAACCCACAACAGGGCTTCATTTTGAAGATGTCAATAAATTGCTCGGAGTTCTCAAGCGCTTAGTTGAATCAGGAAATACTGTGATTGTGATTGAACATAATTTAGATGTCATTAAGTCATCTGATTGGGTGATTGATATGGGTCCAGAAGGTGGATTTAGAGGCGGCACTGTTGTTGCGGAAGGAACTCCCGAACAAGTTGCAAAGGTATCCGCTAGTTATACCGGACAATTTTTAGCTGAGATTTTGCAATCAAATCGCGCAGTGGCGCCAAAAAAAGTAGCGGCAACGAAATCAGCTAAGAAGTAGATCTCATGGCAAATCCCGCCAGTTATCGGCCCTCACAAATTCCAGAAGAACCTGGGGTATATCGCTTCTTCAATCAGGCCGAGAAGGTGATCTATGTAGGGAAAGCAAAGAATCTCAAGAATCGCCTCTCAACCTACTTTGGCTCACATCTGACTAATAAAACTCGCAGAATGGTGCATGAAGCAGTTCGGGTTGATTGGACCATCGTTGCGACTGAATTAGAAGCTCTGGCACTTGAATTTTCTTGGATTAAACAATTTCAACCTACCTACAATGTGCAGTTTAAGGATGACAAGTCCTATCCCTATCTAGCAATCTCTCTCAGCGATGAATACCCGCGAGTCTTCATCACTCGAAATGAAAAGCGTCCTGGACTTAAATATTTTGGGCCATATACAAATGCTTGGGCGCTGCGCAATACCTTTGAAGTGCTTTTAAAGGTTTATCCGGTTCGTTCTTGTAGCGCAGGTAATTTTCATCGCGCTTGTCTTCCTGCGCACCCAAACCGAAATCCGCGCCCGCCGGATGCGCGCGCTTCTGGCCCGTGAGAGACTGAACTGATGCCCGATCTTGGTAAATACGCCGCCGAGGTTCTCGCCTCCTACGGCCTCTCCATCGCGATCCTTCTGGTTCTCGTCGCGGCTTCGATCCGCCACGCCAAACGGACCAGCGCCGCCCTTGAAGAGGTCGAAGCCCGGAGAAAACAGAATGGCTAAAATCTCGCCTCTGATGGTGCTGCCGCCCGTGGTTTTCGCAGGCATCGCCGCGATGTTCTTCTTCGGTATGCAGCGCGAGGATGCCAACCAGTTGCCCACGGCATTGGCCGGAAAATCCGCGCCTGCCGTTGAAGTAACGCAACTTGCCGATCAGGCGCAGATCTCCGACGCCGATCTGCGCGATGGCCGCGTGAAGCTCGTGAATTTCTGGGCCTCTTGGTGCGCCCCGTGCCGCGCTGAACACGCTAGCTTGATGCAGCTCGCGGGCGAGGGTATCCCGATCTACGGTGTGAATTACAAAGACAAGCCCGAGAATGCGCTGGCCTTCTTGGCAGAGCTTGGAAACCCGTTCGAGAAACTCGGTGCCGATAGCACAGGGCGCATGGGGTTGAACTGGGGCCTTTATGGCGTGCCGGAAACCTATCTGATCAATGGTGAGGGCAAGATCCTCCTGCGGCACGCAGGACCAATCACGCAACGCGTGGTCGATGGAACGATCAAACCTGCTCTGGCTGCAGCGCAAAAATAGCGCTTAGGCGACCGAGAACATCCACATCAAAATGACTGCAACCGCTGCGCATTCCGCAACGGGCAGGGGAAAATTTGTAAAGAAGCGGCGAAAAACTGTCATGACTATTGTCTAGCAGCTTCCCATTTACGCAAGGTAAACGATAACGGATATCGTAATGCGCAAAAGTATATAAAATGCCCCGGAGATTGCTCTCCGGGGCATTCTCATCTGTCAGCCCGGATCGGATCAGGCCGAAGATTTCGCGAGGTTACGCAGCACGTAATGCAGCACACCGCCGTTTTCGATGTATTCGATCTCCACCTCGGTATCGATCCGGCACTTGATCTGGATCGTCTTGGTGGTGCCATCCTTGTAGGTGATGTGGCACGGCACCAGCGAGAGTGGCTTGAGATTGCCTTCCAGCCCTTCGATCGAGACCACTTCGTCCCCGGTCAGGCCGAGCGACTTGCGGTTCTGGCCTTCGGTGAACTCGAAGGGGATCACGCCCATGCCAACGAGGTTGGAACGGTGGATACGCTCGAAGCTCTCCGCGATCACGGCTTTGACGCCGAGAAGCGCGGTGCCCTTGGCTGCCCAGTCACGCGACGAACCTGCGCCGTATTCGATGCCGCCGAAGATCACGAGGGGCGTGCCCTCTTCCTGATAGGCCATCGAAGCGTCGAAGATCGAGGTCTGTTGGCCATCGGGGCCCTTGGTGTAGCCGCCTTCAACGCCATCGAGCATCTCGTTCTTGATGCGGATATTGGCGAAGGTGCCGCGCATCATGATCTCGTGGTTACCACGGCGCGAGCCGTAGGAGTTGAAGTCCACCGGAGCAACTTGGCGTTCGGTGAGGTACTTGCCAGCGGGGGTGCCCGCCTTGAAGGAACCAGCCGGGCTGATATGGTCGGTGGTGATCATGTCGCCCAGAAGGGCGAGAACACGCGCGCCGGAGACGTTCTTGATCGCGCCCTTTTCAGCGCCCATCCCACGGAAGTAGGGCGGGTTCTGGATGTAGGTCGAGGTTGCCGGCCAGTCGTAGGTTTCCGACTCGGTCACCTTCACGCCCTGCCACTTCTCGTCGCCCTTGAACACATCGGCGTATTTCTTCTGGAAGGCTTCGCGCGTCACGGTGGCGTGCACGAGGTCAGCGATTTCCTTGTTGGTCGGCCAGATGTCTTTCAGGTAAATCGGCTTGCCATCTTTCGAGGTGCCAATCGGTTCGCTCGTCAGGTCGATGTTCATGTCGCCCGCGATGGCATAGGCCACCACGAGGGGCGGGGAGGCGAGGTAGTTCGCGCGCACGTCCGGCGAGATACGGCCTTCGAAGTTCCGGTTGCCCGAGAGCACAGCCGTCGCCACGAGGTCACCCTCGGCAATCGCTGCCGAGATTTCCGGCTGCAAGGGGCCGGAGTTACCGATGCAGGTGGTGCAGCCATAGCCCACGAGGTTGAAGCCCACGGCATCCAGATCTTCCTGAAGGCCAGCAGCGTTCAGGTATTCCGACACCACCTGGGATCCGGGTGCGAGCGAGGTCTTTACCCACGGCTTACGGGTGAGGCCAAGCGCGCGCGCCTTGCGTGCCACGAGGCCTGCGCCGATCAGCACATAGGGGTTCGAAGTGTTGGTGCAGGAAGTGATCGAGGCGATCACGACCTTGCCCGAGGACATCGTGTAGTCTTCGCCCTTCACGGCGACTTCCTTGCCGAGCGGGCGCTTGAAGCTTGCGTCCATCTCCTTGGCGAAGGAGGCCTTCGCGTCGGTCAGCGGCAGGTAGTCCTGCGGGCGCTTCGGACCGGAGATCGCCGGAACGATGGTCGCCATGTCGAGTTCGAGGGTCGAGGTGTAAACCGGATTGTAATCTGAACCGCGCCAGAACCCGTTTTCCTTCGCATAGGCTTCGACAAGCGCGATACGGTCTTCTTCGCGGCCCGTCTGGCGGAGGTAGCGCAGGGTTTCGCCGTCGATCGGGAAGAAGCCGCAGGTCGCGCCGTATTCCGGTGCCATGTTGGCGATGGTGGCACGGTCTGCCAGCGGCAGGTGGTCGAGGCCTTCGCCGTAGAATTCAACGAACTTGCCCACAACGCCATGCTTGCGGAGCATCTGCACCACTTTCAGCACGAGGTCGGTTGCGGTGGTGCCTTCCACCATCTGGCCCGTCAGCTTGAAGCCCACGACTTCGGGGATCAGCATCGAAACCGGCTGGCCGAGCATTGCGGCTTCCGCTTCGATACCACCCACACCCCAGCCGAGAACCGCAAGGCCGTTCACCATGGTGGTGTGGCTGTCGGTGCCGACGAGCGTGTCGGGGTAAGCGACGGTCTCACCGGCTTGGTCCGTATCGGTCCAGACAGTCTGCGCGAGGTATTCGAGGTTCACTTGGTGGCAGATGCCCGTTCCGGGCGGAACCACACGGAAGTTCTGGAATGCGTTCTGGCCCCACTTCAGGAACACGTAGCGCTCCATGTTGCGCTCGTATTCCAGATCCACGTTCTTCTGGAACGCGCGCGGGTTGCCGAATTCGTCGATCATGACCGAGTGGTCGATCACGAGGTCGACGGGGTTCAGCGGGTTGATCTTCTGGGCGTCGCCGCCGAGGCCTTTGATGCCGTCGCGCATTGCGGCGAGGTCAACCACAGCCGGAACGCCGGTGAAGTCCTGCATCAGAACGCGGGCTGGGCGGTAGGCGATCTCGCGCGGGTTCTGGCCGCCCTTGGCGCCCCATTCCGCGAAGGCCTTGATGTCTTCTACCGAAACGGTGCGGCCGCCATCTTCGAAGCGGAGCATGTTTTCCAAGACCACTTTCAGCGAAGCGGGCAGCTTCGAGAAGTCGCCGAGGCCAGCAGCTTGCGCGGCCGGAATCGAGTAATAGGAAATGGTCTTGCCGCCGGCACTGAGCGTGCGGCGGGTCTTTGCGGTATCGTGTCCGACAACGATGGTCATAGAAACCTCCCGTTTGGCGATTGCTGGTGAAGAATTCGCGCTTTCTCTGCCGCAAGCAGAGCCACCGATCAAGGGGGGTGTGACATTTTTGTATACCGTTGTGCACAATTCGAGCGAAAAAAGCCGCTCTCGGAGGTCTCGCAAAACCTTGATTGGTTGTTTCAGCCGTTTTCATCCTACAAATAGGCAAGAAACCATAGGAAGATGCGTCGCAATGAAGCAGGCACTGAAAGGGCTCATTCCCGTCCTCACTCTCTCGCTCGCGGGCACATTTGCTGCTGCCGAAGAGCGTCAGGCAGTGGTGGTCGAGCTGTTTACCTCGCAGGGCTGCTCGTCCTGCCCGCCTGCCGACGAGTTCCTGCGCGAACTCGCCAAACGCCCGGATGTGATTCCCCTCTCCGTGCATGTGGACTATTGGGACTATATCGGCTGGAAAGACGTTTTCGGTCGCGCCGAGCACACGGCCCGCCAAAAAGCCTACGCGACCTTCGCGGGCCGCCGTTCGATCTACACGCCGCAGATGGTGGTCGGCGGGGTGCATGATGTGGTGGGCACCCATCCCAAGGACGTCGAAGACGTGATCCGCCGCCACCGTGCCTTGCCCCAACTCATCGAACTCGACGCAGACCGCGCGACGGATACGTTACGAATCGTGGCCAAGGCGCAGGCCGCTTTCGCGCCGCCGCTGGAGGTTCAGGTGGTGCAGTTCATGCGGCAAGGGCATGTGGAGATCACACGCGGCGAGAACGCGGGCCGCATGCTCGACTATGCGAATGTCGTCACCGGCTGGTCGAAGATCGGCTCATGGGACGGAAAATCGCCTTTACAGGTCACAGCCCCAGTCGCCGCCGATCAGTCGGCTGTGGTGATCCTGCAGCGCCCGGGCCCCGGCAAGATCGAAGCGGCGGTGTTGGCGGATTAAGCCTTCTTGCTAGCGGCTTCCCGATACCAGACATAAAGGCCCGCGCCCACGATCAGCGCGGCTCCGGTGAGTGTCCAGACATCTGGCCAGTCCTGAAAGAAGATCACGCCCCAGAGCGTGGCCCAGATCAGACCCGTATAGGCATAGGGAGCGAGCATCCCCGCTTCGCCAAGCCCGAGCGCCCGAATGAGGAACAACTGTGAAACCGTGCCGAAAGTGGCGATCATCAGCATGAGCGCGATGGCCGTAAGATCGGGGGTCACCCAGAAAAACGGTACCACACATGTGAGCACCACAGCCCCGAATGCCGCCGTGTAGAAAAGCGAAGTCCAAGGATCATCGCCGCGCACGAAACGTGTCGCGAGATTGTAGCCGGAATAGGAAACTGCCGCCATCAGTGGCAGGAGCGCTGCAGGCTTGAACATCTCCCCGCCGGGCCGGATCACGATCAAAGCCCCGATCAGCGCCACCAAGATCCCAAGAATCCGGCGTGGCCCGATCTTCTCGCCCAGAAAGAGGGCCGCACCAAGAGTGATCAGAACCGGGTTGATATTCATGATCGCGGTCGCCTCGGTGAGGCCGAGATAGGTGACCGAGAAGAAAAACAGCGTCGTCCCCGCCATCAGGAGCACGGAGCGCAGCGCCTGCATCCCCGGATGGCTGGTTTTCAGGACCTGCCGCAGTCGCGGTGCCACCAGCACAAAGACAAAAAGCGTTTGCCCCAGATAGCGCGCCCAGATCGCGGGCACCGTGCCCGTTCGTGCACTCAGAGCCTTTGCACTCGCATCCATGGTGGAAAACAGAAACACGGTCGCCAGCATGAAAAGAATGGCGCGGGTTTGTGGGGAAAATCGCTGCACCTGAGGCCTCATGTATTGAACAACCTGCGCAGCTCTCGTCTACACTCGGCCACTCGAGGCTAGACCAATGTGCGGGCAGGGTCCAGTCGGGGCCGTGCTTCTACCTATGCCTCCTCTTCCTCATGCACCTCAACAAAGGTGATCTCGCCTTGCTACTGCAAGTCCCTGAGGGCCTGCGCCATTTGCGCCATCGCCTCTTCGCCCACTTTCAGGCGCACCTTGCCACGCTCCGCAATCTGCTCGCGCAGGGCTTCTGCCATCCGTTGCGACATGTTCGAGAGGATGAACTGCACAACCGTTGCGTTCTCTTCATCGGTTGCGGCCGCCAGCGCAGTCACCAGAACATCCTGCTCCACGGCGCGCGTCAGGCGCGGCACGTCGCGCGGCGCGAGGCGCTCGAGGATATGCGCGAAGGTAAAGAGCGATTTCCGCACGCGGGCCGCAAAATCCTGATCGGTCTCGTCGAGCCCGGCCATCACCTGCTCCCGCATCGAAGAAGGCGACTGGTTGAGGATCGCGCCGATCCGCGCCTCGGGCCCTTCGGTGAAGGCGCGCGGCGGCGCTGCATCGAGTTGCGACACGAGCGCCAAGCCGAGCCGCTCCACCGCATCGGGCGTGATCCCCGCTGTCTGGGAAATCGCGTAAGTCACGCGGCGGGCGCGCGGCCCGTCCATCTCCGCAAAGGCCTGCGCGGCTTTCGCGGTGTCGATCTTCGAGAGCACCACAGCCGCCACTTCGATGCTTTCGCCCTCAAGCATCTTGACCAATTGCCGCGAGGGCAGGGCACGCAGGCGCGGCCACGGATCCAGCACTTGCTGCACACCGGCTTCCCGGCGCCTCCGTGCCGCCATCTCCGGGTTGATCTTTCCCTCCAGAACCGATAGCGCCCCGGTCAGCCCCGGCGGGAAAGTGACACCCAACTGTTCCATATCGTGCAGGAATTCATCCACCACCTGCGCCATGGTCTGGCGATCCACGAGCCGCATCGCGCTCATCGTTTCGGCCAATCCGGCCTGCGTAGCATCGGGCAGCCCGGCCAAGGGCACATCATGCCCCGCTTGCCCGAGTAAACGGATGATAATCGCCGCTTTCTGCCGACGGGTCAGGCGGGGGAGGGCAGTTTGAGTATCCGCAGAAATTTGCGGAACGGGTTTCATGATCGCCATAGCGGGCCTTGTTCTGAGTATGCACCAGAACTAGCGCACAGTCGTGAACAAAGCCTGAACGGTTACCCTGAAATCAGCTCGAAATTTGCTTGGTGCAGGATTTCGTCGCCTCGTCCCACGTCATCCCGTCCGCGCAAGACATCGCGTGGGTTTTGCTGGAACAGCCATCGGCAAAGGCCACGGCGGGCAGGGCTGCGGTCAGAAGTGCAGTCAGAAGAACGGTCTTCATCATAAAGCCTCCATCGGGATACACCCTTTAAACGTAGCACGGTTTTCCCGCGTTCAAGCCCACAAAAACGTGAAAAGCGGCCCGAAGGCCGCTTTCCCTAGATCTCAACGCAGACGTCAGCCTCAGCCGAACACGCGCTTGAAAATCGTGTCCACATGTTTGGTGTGGTAATCCATGTCGAACTTCTCGTTGATCGCGTCCACCCCGAGGGCCGCCACAACGTCCTTGTCCGCCAGAAGTTGTTCGCGGAAATCCACGCGCTCTTCCCAAACCTTCAGGGCATTCCGCTGCACCATCACATAGGCGTCCTCGCGGCTCACACCTGCCTGCGTCAGTGCCAGAAGCACGCGCTGGCTCATCACGAGGCCGGGGAACTTGTTCATGTTGTCGAGCATGTTCTGCGGGAAAATCAGCATCTTATCGACCACACCTGTCAGGCGGTTCAGAGCGAAGTCGAGCGTGATCGTCGCGTCCGGCCCAATACCGCGCTCCACCGAGGAGTGCGAGATATCGCGCTCGTGCCAGAGCGCCACGTTCTCCATCGCGGGGATCACGGTCATGCGCACGAGGCGGGCGAGGCCCGTCAGGTTCTCGGTCAGAACCGGGTTCTTCTTGTGCGGCATCGCCGACGAACCCTTCTGGCCCATCGAGAAAAATTCCGCGCCTTCGAGCACTTCGGTGCGCTGCATGTGGCGGATTTCAATGGCGATATTCTCGATCGACGAGGCGATCACGCCCAGAGTGGCGAAGAACATCGCGTGGCGGTCGCGGGGAATCACCTGCGTCGAGATCGGCTCGGGGCTGAGGCCCAGCTTGGCGCAGACATGCTCTTCCACGCGCGGATCTATATTGGCAAACGTCCCAACAGCCCCTGAAATCGCGCCCGTCGCCACTTCCTCACGTGCCAGTTTCAGGCGGGCAAGGTTGCGGTCCATCTCGGCGTAGAAGCGCGCAAAGGTGAGGCCCATCGTGGTGGGTTCGGCGTGGATGCCGTGGCTACGGCCCACGCGCACCGTCATCTTGTGCTCCATCGCGCGCTTTTTCAGCGCTGCCAGAAGCGCGTCCATATCCTTGATCATGATGTCGGCCGCCCGCACCAGCTGCACGTTGAGGCAGGTGTCAAGAACGTCCGAAGAGGTCATGCCCTGATGCACGAAACGGGCTTCCTCGCTGCCCACATGTTCGGCGAGGTGCGTGAGGAAGGCGATCACGTCATGCTTGGTAACTGCCTCGATCTCGTCGATGCGCGCCACGTCGAATTCCACATCCTTGGCTTTCCACACCGCATCCGCATTCTCGCGCGGGATCACGCCCAGATCGGCCATGGCGTCGCAGGCATGGGCCTCGATCTCGTACCAGATCTTGAACTTGGTCTCGGGCGACCAGATTTTCACCATCTCAGGGCGGGAATAGCGAGGGATCATCGGCGGGCTCCTAGAAAAGGGCGGCGCGTGGCCGCAGGGGCAGCAGTTGGCGGCGTCCTTACCTGCCGTTATGCTTCAGGGCAAGCAGGGCAGGGGGGCCATGGTGCCGCAGATGATCGGTTTGTTGGATTTTACAGGTCTCTGGCGCGTCCGGCGCCAGATTTCCGACCATTTGGGCATGGATGGCCAATTCATCGGCGAGGTGCGATTCACGCCCCAGAACGAGGGCCTCCTCCTCACCGAAACCGGAACGCTGACGATCGGCACCACAAGTTTCTCCGCCGAGCGCCGCTACGAGTGGCGCGCTGATGGCGAGGGAATCGCTGTCTATTTCGACGATGGTCGCTTCTTCCACGCGTTCCGGCCGGATGGCCACGCAGCCGCCGCGCATTGGTGCGATCCCGATCAATACGACGTGCGCTATGATTTCTCCCGCTGGCCGGAATGGTCTGCCACATGGCGAGTGAAAGGCCCGCGCAAAGACTACGAAATGCACTCCCACTACATTCGATAGCGGGTAAACCAACATATGTTAGCGCAACACCTCTTGCGGGAAAGCCCTTGTCAGGGCATTCATGCCGCTACGCAGAATTCCAATAGGGAAGAGGAAACGACCATGACTGCATCCGCCCGCGTCCTGACCGACGTTTTCGGCGCCAACCAAGGCACCGCACTTCGCCTGAAGCAGGTTGCTCTTGTTGTTCTGGGCATCGCCGCGCTGGCAGTTGCCGCCAAGATCAAAGTTCCGATGTGGCCGGTTCCGGTCACCATGGGCACCTTCGCCGTGCTCTCCATCGGTGCCGCATACGGCGCACGCCTCGGCCTCGCCACCATCCTCGGCTATATGCTGATCGGTACCCTCGGCTTCGACGTGTTCGCAGGTTCCTCCGCTGAGAAGAACGGCCTCACCTACATGATGGGCGGCACCGGCGGTTATCTCATGGGCTACGTCCTTGCCACCATCGCGCTTGGCTACTTCGCCGAAAAAGGCTGGGACCGCTCGGCACTGAAAATGGCAGCCGCAATGATCGTCGGCAACGCCCTGATCTACATCCCCGGCCTCGCATGGCTCAACACCATGCCCTACGCCGAAAGCTTCGCATGGACCGTGGAAAAGGGCCTCACCCCCTTCCTCATCGGCGACGCGCTGAAACTCGCTCTGGCTGCCGTTCTGTTCCCGGCACTCTGGAAAGCTTCCGCCAAGCTGCGCGGCTGATTTTCAAGCTAGATCTAAAGAAAAGGCCTCCGTTCGCGGAGGTCTTTTTCATTTCTCGGGGAGGGGTTTCACTCCCGATCCTGCGCGAACCGCTGCAACCCGGAAAACTCTGGCAACCACTGTTCCCGCCGCACCGTCCACAGCTCGTAACTCGGCACGAAGCTGTCGGGCGCGTCGAACATGCCCAGATGCAATTCCATCTCGTCGCCGCTCTGTGAATAGACCGACGAGCCGCAGGTTCCGCAAAAATGCCGCCCTAGGAAATGCCGCGTATCGCCTGCGACTTCCACCTGCGCGCTCGGGAAGATCGCCGAAGCATGGAAGAGCGCTCCGTGATGCTTCCGGCAATCCACGCAATGGCAAATCCCCACCCGAAGCGGTGCGCCTACAGCCTTGATCCGTACCGCGCCACACAGGCACCCGCCTTCTGCCATCTCCATCTCCGGCCTCCGCTATTTCCTCTGGGAATTGGGCCGATAATCGGCCAACCTCTGCCCGGAACTCAAGTAAGGTAGATCATGCTCCGCGTTCTTTGGGTAATCCTCGCGCTTCTCGCCATTCTGGCCACGACCCTCGGCTTTCTTGGCCCTTGGTTGGGTATGGCCGACGCATTCGCCGTCATCCGCTTCCCCGCCGCGCTGGCCCTTGCGCTCCTTCTCCTGCCCGTGATGCGAAAGCCGTGGCTCGTGCTGCCCGCCTTGGCGCTTTCCGCCTTCGGCCTCGTCTCCACGCTCGCGCCCTTCGTCGAAGCCCAAGCCCCCGGTTCGGTCACGCTTTACCAGAAAAACCTCTCCTTCCGCATGGCGGACCGCAGCGCACTTCTCGCGGATATCCTTGCCACGAAGCCAGATATCATCACGCTTCAAGAAGTCACCGAAGCTCACCGCATCAAGATTTTCGCGGCGCTTTCCGAGGCCTATCCAACCCAAGCCTTTTGCCCCTTCGCTGGTGTGGGCGGCACCGCTGTGCTCTCGCGCTGGCCCGCCGCCACACCTCCCGTCTGCCCAGCGGCAAAGGGCGCCACGGTTCAACCCCTCACCACGCCCTTCGGGCGCATCACCGCCGTTTCCCTACACCTCCACTGGCCGTGGCCCTATGGCCAGCGCGCGCAACTCGAAGCGCTTATCCCTGACCTACAGGCGCTCTCTGGCTCCGTTCTCCTCGGCGGGGATTTCAACATGGTGCCATGGGGTTGGCCTGTCTCGACCACAGCCCAAGCCACCCGCACAGAGAGGGCAGGGCCTCCCGCCATGAGCTTCCTGATCGAGGGCCTTCTACCCATCCCGATCGACCACGCCTTCGCCCCCGGCGGCGGCCAGATCGAACGCCGCCCCAAACTCGGCTCGGACCACTTCGGCCTTCTCGCCCGCCTCTAGCCTTGAGCTTATCCTCGAATATGCGCCGCCTGAGCGTAGCGAAGGCCGCGTGGCGCATATTCGAGCGCCCGACCGCCCCCAGGGCGGGCGCTTCGCGCTGTTAACCGCCCTCGGTCGGTCGCCCGAATATGCTTGCGCTCAACTACTCCCCCATCAGCACCGCATCGAAAGGATACTTGGTCAGGTTCTCGTACCCCGTTTCGGTAATCAGTACCTGATCTTCCAGCTTGATCGAGAAATCCCCGCCCTCCGGGCTCACCAAGGCTTCCACGCAGATCGTCATTCCCGGCTCCAGCACATAATCGAACGAACCCTCCACATAGGCATCGGGATAAGCCACTAAGGGCCATTCATCGCACAAGCCCACACCATGCATCAGGCAGCCGTATTTCTGCTTCTGATACTGGTCGTCCAAGCGATGCGCGTTGAAGCTCAACTCGCGGATACTCACACCGGGCTTCAGCATCTCCATGTTGAACGCGATATGCTCCCGCGCATGCCGATAGGCCGCCACCATCGCATTCGTGGGCTTCGCATCGCCAATCCACCATGTCCGCGAGATGTCCACGCAGATGCCATAAGACCCGATCAAATCGGTATCGAAGGCCACGATCTCGTTATTCTGCACGATCCGCGGCCCGCATTCCTGAAACCACGGGTTGGTGCGCGGCCCCGAGGCCAGAAGCCGCGTTTCGATCCACTCGCCACCGCGCCGGATATTCTCGGCATGGAGTACCGCCCAGATGTCATCCTCGCTGATCCCACCGCCCGGCACCTTCTCGCGCGCGAACCGCTCCATCTCCGCCACGGCCGCCTCACAGGCATGCGAGGCACAGCGCATCGCGCGGATCTCGTCCACACCTTTGATCGACCGCGCCTTTTCCGTCAGCTCCTCGCCGGGCATCACCTCAAACCCCTGCGCCTCCAAGGCGCGAAGCCCGTGCAGCATCACCTTGTCGACCCCGAGCCGCTTGTTCCCGCCCCCATGCGCCGCGATGATCCCACGCACCTCGTTAGCAAACACATCAGCTGCCACATCGAGCTTATCGCCCCGGTCGAAATAGAAAAGATCCGCCCCCGAACGCTGTTCCTTCACCAACGGATTGAACTCCGAGAGGAACATCGCCTGCTTGTAATCCCAGATCACCATATAGCCATCCGCACAGACCAAGAGCGCGCGGAACGGGTTATGGGTGTTCCAAAGCTGCATATTGGTGCTGTCGGTGGCGTAGCGGATGTTCAAGGGATCGAACATCAGCACACCGCCCCAGCCCCGCGAATTCACCCCGTCCATCAAGCGTTTCCAGCGGAACTCGCGCATCCTCTCCAGATCGGGCAATTCAAGCCCCGCCTTCGCCCATTCCTCATAGGCCAGAATGGTCGGTCCGATCTCCACACGGTCCATATTGTTCGGGCTGCCATCAGCCAAACGGTCCCCCCGCGTGGGGTCGATCTTGCGGCGGTCGCGGTAGTGTGTGGTCATTCGGAGCCTCCCTCGTTTCCCGAAGCGTCCTCCACTCAATCCCCCGAGGCGCGCCGTTTTCCGACATGTTCCGATCCGGTTTGCGGCAGGGCTTCCCGTTGGCATAGCAGGGCGCTAGGGTCCAGCCATGACCACCTCACTCGACACTCTTCTGGCCGCCTATCCTCGCCGCGATGCGCGCGATCACGATATGGCAACGCGCCTTGCCGCCTTCCTCGCCCGCGAGCCAAAGGCCTATTATCGTGACCCGCATACAGGCCATGTCACTGGTTCGGCCTTCTGCACCTCGCCCTGCGGCGGTTTCGCGCTGCTCCTCCATCACGCCAAACTCGACCGCTGGCTCCAGCCCGGCGGGCATTGCGATGGCGAGCGCGATGTGGCTTCCGTCGCCGCCCGCGAGTTGTTTGAAGAAACCGGCGTCAGCGCCCGCCTCGTCAGCCCAGCAATCCTCGACGTAGACATCCACGAAATCCCTGCCCGAGGCACCGATCCCGCGCATTTCCACTACGATATCCGCTTCCATTTCGAAGCCGACAAAGACGCGCCCTTGGTGCAGAACCCGGAATCGAAAGCCCTCGCATGGGTGCCCGTTGCCGAACTCGCCACCCGTGCTGGCCCCTCCGTTTCCATCATGGCCGAGAAACTCTCCCGATGATCCTTCAAAGCCGCATCCCCTACGACGTCTCCGCCGAGCCGCGCCTCCCCGGTATCCAGCCGCTCGCCCTCGAAGACTGGCTCATGATCGATGACGCTTTTGCGGGCCAGATGGCGCGCCGCGAAGACCTCATCAGCACCAAACCTGAGGCCGTTATCGCCTTGTCCGAAGGCGCGCGCCCCGCTGCCGAAGAACTTATCGATTACGTTCTCGCTCACCTCGGGCCGGGCTATACGCGCGCTAGCCAGCACATCACCCGCCCTGATGGCGTCACCGTAATGATCGACCGCGCCAATCCGATGCACACCCTCGGGCGGCTTGTGCAGGAAGATCTCTGCATCCTCGAAAAACAGGGCGAGGAACACGTCCTCACCGCCGCCACGCTTTGCTTTCCCGCCTCATGGATGCTTGCCGAGAAGTTCATGAAGCCGCTCATCGGCATCCACATCCCCGTCCAAAGCTACGACGAAAACATCGCCGCCCGCGTGCAGCGCCTTTTTGACGGTATCCAAGTCGGCCGCCCGCTCTGGCGCTGGAACGGCCTCAAATACGCGGTGTCCGAACTTCACCACCCCCGCAGTGAATCCGACCGCCGCCCGCGCCCTGTGAACCCCGAGTTCTTCCGCTCCGAACGCCAATGCCTCGTGCGCCTGCCCGAAACCCGCGCCGTGGTGTTCTCCATCCACACCTTCGTGTTGAAGCTAGAGAACGCAGGCCTGAAAGATCACGCGTAACCAGATCTTTATCGGTCGATCTTCGCGCCCATGATTGCCAGAGACTGCTGGTAAACCGTCGCCGCGTTCCACTCTTTCAGCACCGCGAAATTCGGCTCACCTTGCTGGTAACCCACCCCTGGCCGCCAACCCTTCTGACGCAGGTAATTCGCGGTCGAGGTGAGCGCATCGGCGAAATTGTAAAAATCAACCCGCCCGTCGCCATTGCCATCCAAGCCATACGTAATCGCATTGCCGGGCAGGAACTGCGTATGCCCCAGCTCGCCATGTTTCGCGCCCTTCGTGGCGGGCGTGATCGAGCCCTGATCCACCAGTTTCAAAGCACCAATCGCATGGGGCCGGAAAAATTCCGAGCGGCGGCAATCGAAGGTCAGGGTCACGATGGCCGAAACCACGGGCGTATCGCCCATCCCCGAACCGAAACCGGTCTCCATCCCGTGGATCGCCACCAGCACACCCGCCGGAACACCAAAGCGCTGCTCCAGCCCCGCATAGAAGGCGGCATTCTGCGCCTTCTTCTTGCGCCCGATTGAAACGATCGCATCGGTGCCGCGCACCTGCATGAATTTTTCGAGCGTATATTTGAAGCTCTTCTGCCCCCAATCCGCGCGGATCGTCGCGTCGCTATAGCGCGTGCCCGCCAAAGCCTCCAACCCGCGCGCCCCAACGCCTTGCGTCTTCGCATAGGCCGCGAATTCCTTTTTCCACGCATCGAACTCAGATGCCGTGTTAGAGCATCCAAGCGCCAAGGCCGGCCCCGCAGCCAACGAAAATCCCAATCCCAATCCCAAATTTCGTAATGAAAACCGGGCCATTCTGCCCTCCCAAGTCAATCAACTGGAAGGATATTGCTTGGGGTCGCTGTGATTGTCAAAGCTGTTGACCTGAGGAAAACCGCAGAAGTTCCAAAGAAAAAAGGGCGCCCCTAAAGGCGCCCTTTTCCGTATCTCTGTCCGGCCGATCAGCAGGAGTAGTAGAATTTATACTCGATCGGGTGCGGGCACATTTCGTAGGCTTGGTTTTCTTCGGCCTTGAGGTCGATGTACGCCATCAGCTGCTCTTTGGTGAACACGTCGCCTGCGAGCAGGAAGTCCATGTCCTTCTGCAGCTCGTCGATCGCTTCACGGAGCGAACCGCAAACAGTCGGGATGCCTGCGAGCTCTTCTGCGGGCAGATCGTAGAGGTTCTTGTCCATGGCTTCGCCCGGATCGATCTTGTTCTTGATGCCGTCGAGGCCGGCCATCAGGAGCGCTGCGAAGCACAGGTAGGGATTCGCCGAGGGATCGGGGAAGCGGGCTTCCACACGCTTTGCCTTGGGCGATTCAGTCCACGGAATACGGACGCAGCCAGAGCGGTTGCGTGCCGAGAAGGCGCGCAGAACAGGCGCTTCGTAACCCGGAACCAGACGCTTGTAGGAGTTGGTCGAGGGGTTTGTCAGGGCGTTCAGCGCTTTCGCGTGCTTCAGGATGCCGCCAATGAAGTAGAGCGCTTCCTGCGAGAGGTCTGCGTACTTGTCGCCAGCGAAGAGCGGCTTGCCGTCCTTCCAGATCGACATGTTGACGTGCATACCCGACCCGTTGTCGCCAGCCATCGGCTTTGGCATGAAGGTCACGGTCTTGCCGTAAGCGTGCGCCACGTTGTGGATCACGTACTTGTACTTCTGGATGTTGTCGGCTTGCTCGGTGAGACCGCCGAAAATCATGCCCAGTTCGTGCTGGCAAGTCGCCACTTCGTGGTGGTGCTTGTCAACCTTGATGCCCATGCGCTTCATGGTCGAGAGCATTTCGGAACGGATGTCCTGTGCTTCGTCCATCGGGTTCACCGGGAAATAGCCGCCCTTGTGGGCAGGGCGATGGCCAACGTTGCCATGCTCGATTTCCGCGTCGGTGTTCCAGGCTGCGTGCTCTGCGTCGATCGAGTACGAAACCTTGTTCGGAGCGACCGAGTAACGCACGTCGTCGAAGAGGAAGAATTCAGCTTCCGGGCCGAAGAAGGCCGCGTCACCGATACCCGACGACTTGAGGTAGGCTTCTGCCTTCTTCGCGATCTGGCGCGGGCAGCGGTCGTAGGCTTCGCCGGTGTCGGGCTCGACCACGTCGCAGTGAATTGCGATGGTCTTTTCAGCGTAGAAGGGGTCCACGTAGGCCGAGGAGGCATCGGGCATGAGTTTCATGTCCGAGGCTTCGATCGACTTCCAACCCGCGATCGAGGAACCGTCGAACATGAAGCCTTCTTCGATGAAGTCTTCGTCGACGAGATCCGACACCACGGTCACGTGCTGCAGCTTGCCGCGCGGATCGGTGAAGCGGATGTCGACGTATTCGACGTCCTCATCCTTGATCATTTTAATGAGGTCTTTTGCCTTCATTCTCTTAGTCCTCTCAGGCTGGAATGGCGGAATTAGATCGCGTCCGAACCGGACTCGCCGGTGCGGATACGGATGGCTTGTTCAACGGGGCTGACAAAAATCTTGCCGTCGCCGATTTTCTCGGTGCGGGCCGCTTCGATAATCGCTTCGATGGCCGCTTCGACCTGATCATCGTCGATCACCAGTTCGATTTTAACCTTGGGAAGGAAGTCCACGACGTATTCCGCGCCGCGGTACAGTTCGGTGTGGCCTTTCTGGCGTCCGAAGCCTTTGACTTCGATCACGCTCAGGCCCTGAACGCCGGCATCCTGCAGCGCCTCTTTCACTTCGTCGAGCTTGAAGGGCTTGATGATCGCTTCGATCTTCTTCATGGGCAGGCTCCTCATTCCTAATTCGGCCCCGTCAGACCACTTCCCGCGTCCGGTCTCAATTGGCTAAGGTTTCTGGAGGCGTTCACTCTGCGCGGATTCCTAAGGTGTGCCTAAATTTTGTGCAACATGGATTCAAAATGGGCGAAATAAAAACTTCTCGCAAAGGGTCTGCATAAGAAATGGCCGAAATTCTCACCGGAGCCGAGATGCGAGCGCTCGAAAACCGCGCCATTGAGTCGCGACAGGTCTCTGGTCTCGCGCTCATGGAGCGGGCAGGGGAAGGCGTGGCGGAGGCAATCCTTGCGCGCCACGCCTCAGCACGAACCGCCGCCATTCTCTGCGGTCCGGGAAATAACGGCGGCGACGGTTTCGTGATCGCCCGCCTCCTGCGCAAACGCGGCTGGGCCGTGCATGTCTTCTTTCTTGGCACGCCGGAGCGCCTACCTCCCGACGCCCATGCAAACCTCCTCCTTTGGGCCGAATGCGGCCCCGTCACGCCCTATACAGCCGAAAACCTCCTCGCCACCGCTGCGGAAGCCAAAGCCGGAGGTATCAGGGAGTGGATCATCGTCGACGCCCTCTTCGGCATCGGCCAGCGCGCGCCCCTTGATGAGGCCCTCGCGCCTCTGAACGCCTTGATCGACGCCAGCTTCGGCCAAAGCCTCGGCCCCGCTCCGGTCTTTGTCTCGGTCGATCTGCCCACAGGGTATGATAACGATACAGGCGAAACTTTGGCCAAACGCCCCGCGCCCGCAGACCTCATCGTCACCTTCCACAGCGCCAAGCCATTGCATCACATGCACCATATGGCGGATGTTCCCTTGGTCATCGTCGATATCGGCCTCTAGGAACGCCCCGCCATGCCCGCCCAAGACCCCCTGCAAATCGCGCCCGAAAGTCACTGGCCCGACCTTTTGCGCAAAAAGCCCGACGGCCATAAGTTCCGCCACGGTCACGCGCTTGTGGTGTCCGGCGGGGCAGGGCGCACAGGCGCGGCGCGCTTGGCGGCGCGGGGGGCATTGCGCGTGGGGGCAGGGCTCGTCACGCTTGGCGTGCCGCCCGCGGCCCAGCTTGAAGCGGCCAGCCAGCTAACGGCCATCATGCTCATCCGCCTCCGCGACGCCCGCGCACTGGAAGCCAATCTGGAAGACGACCGCCTCTCGGCTCTCTGCATCGGTCCTGCCCTCGGCCTTCAAGACCGCGAGGCCGCCCTCGTCGCTACAGTGCTCGGAAGCCACCGCCCAACCGTGCTCGACGCCGACGCGCTAACCCTCCTTGCTGCTCATCCTGCGCTCTTTTCCGCATTGCACGGGGCTTGCGTCCTCACACCGCATCACGGCGAATTCGCGCGGCTCTTCCCCGATCTGGCCCGCGAAGCCAGCGCGAGCCTTGCCGCGAAATGCGCGGCAACGCAGCAAGCGGCGCAGCGTTCGGGCTGCATCATTCTTTTTAAAGGCGCTGAAACCATCATCGCCGCGCCCTCTGGCCAAACGGCAATCCATTCCGCCACGGGCGACCACGCGGCACCTTGGTTGGCCACAGCCGGTTCCGGCGATGTGCTGGCTGGCATGATCACAGGGCTTCTGGCGCGCGGGATAATGCCCTTCGAAGCCGCCTGCATCGGCACATGGCTGCACGCCGAAGCGGCCCGCCAGTTCGGCCCCGGTCTGATCGCCGAAGATATCCCTGAAACCTTGCCGTCAGTGTTCCGCTTTATTGGCATCTAGGCCATGCAGGGTGCGCGAAAAAATAAAACCCCCGCCAGCGCTAGGTCCTGCGCTGGCGGGGGTTTTCACGAGGTATATCAGGCTGCGTTCGCGTAGATGTCCGACGAAACGTAGCTCGCAACTTCCAGACCGTCCGCATAGATAACGTGCTCACGGTCGAATTCGATTTCGTAGAAAGTGATTTCCACGTTCGGGTGCAGGGTGACGAATTCGCCATCCACCAGCTTCGACGCGGGGATCATCGCCTGCTTCTGGCCATAGAGGGCTTCAGCGCGCCAGTCACGGATCAGGATATTCTGGCCTGCGGGCACAACCACATCGCGGTCGGGGCGGGTATGGCCCAGCGAACCTGCGAGGATCACGACGGCATCGCAAACCATCTTGCGCGGACGAACCGCTTTCACGACAGCCATGCCGGTGTCGCGGGTGACAACGCGGTCACCGGGGGAAAGTAATTGAACGGGCATCTCGCCTTCGAGCGTCATGATGATGGCACCAGCGACGAGACCGGAGACTTCATGAATATCGCGCGCGGCATCTTTGCCAAAGCGCCCGACCGATTTCGGTTCCATGGGCGTAGTTCCTGTTTTTTGACCTGCTTCGTTTTTTGCAGCAGAATATGGCAACATTTGGTAAATGTTGCGCCCTTTTTGCGCGAGTGCAGGGTCAATTTATGTCCAATTTCTGGATACACCCACCGAGAGGAGCCGGCGAAAGAGCGTCCGTATCTACAAAAGACTCATGGGATCGGTTATAAAACTAAAGGATATTCACAACGAAAGATTGGGTTGGCCTTCTAAAACGGCCCCGTCGCAGTTCCATTAAATATGCCACGGATTTGACACATTCTCGGGCGACCCGCCCCAATTGGTCCAAATTCCCCCTCCCACCCGCATCCTCCCTCCCCGCAAACTGTGCCCACCCGAGTCGCCGCATCGCTCTTGCGATGCGCGTCGCGCTCCGGTATCGACGGCCCGAGAGGCTTTGGCTGGCATGGTCCGGCCGCCTGTGCGGGTGTGGCGAAATGGTAGACGCACCAGATTTAGGTTCTGGCGCCGCAAGGCGTGGGGGTTCAAGTCCCTTCACCCGCA
Source organism: Paracoccaceae bacterium (assembly GCA_023260655.1). Lineage (GTDB taxonomy): Bacteria > Pseudomonadota > Alphaproteobacteria > Rhodobacterales > Rhodobacteraceae > UBA9554. The sequence goes on from JALQUU010000030.1 coordinate 20,417, forward strand.
CCACCTCTCCCTTCCCCCTTGCAGAGGGGGCCTTCCCTCTCTAGAAGGTCGCGGATTCCCATGCGCGGATTCCGTGAAACGGGCGCGTCAACCGATGCGCGACATAAAGACAAGGACGACACAGATGCAGGTCACCGAGACCCTGAAAGAAGGCCTCAAGCGCGGCTACGAAATCACCGTCAGCAACGCCGAACTCGAAGCCAAGGTTAACGCCAAGCTCGAAGAAGCGCGTCCTGAAGTCGAAATGAAAGGCTTCCGCAAGGGCAAGGTTCCGATGTCGCTCCTGAAGAAGCAGTTCGGCCAGCGCCTGATGGGCGAAGCCATGCAGGAAGCCATCGACGGTGCGATGAACGAGCACTTCGAAGCCTCCGGCGAGCGCCCCGCGCTGCAGCCCCAGATCACCATGAAAGACGGTGAGAACTGGAAAGAAGGCGATGATGTCGTGATCGTCGTGGCCTACGAAGCCCTGCCGGAAATCCCGGAACTCGACGTCTCCGGAGTCGCCCTCGAGCGCATGGTCGTCAAAGCCGACGACGCAGCGATCGACGAAGCCCTCGCCTCGCTCGCAGAAACCGCACAGAACTTCGCAGACCGCAAGAAGGGCACCAAAGCCAAGGACGGCGATCAGGTCGTGTTCGACTTCGTCGGTAAAGTCGGTGGCGAAGCCTTCGACGGCGGCTCGGCCGAAGACTACCCGCTGGTGCTCGGCTCCGGCGCCTTCATCCCCGGCTTCGAAGATCAACTCGTCGGCGTGAAAGCGGGCGAAGAGAAGACCATCACCGTGACCTTCCCGGAAAACTACGGCGCGGAAAACCTCGCCGGCAAGGAAGCCACCTTCGACTGCACCGTGAAAGCGGTCAAAGAACCGAAGCCCGCAGAAGTCGATGACGAGCTGGCGAAGAAGTTCGGCGCGGAAGACCTCGCAGGCCTCAAGGGGCAGATCGCCGAGCGTCTCGAGTCCGAATACAAAGGCGCAGCACGTGCCGTTCTGAAGCGCGCGCTTCTCGACAAGCTCGACACCCTCGTCGCCTTCGACCTGCCGCCCTCTCTCGTGGACGCGGAAGCAGGACAGATCGCTCACCAGCTCTGGCACGAAGAGAACCCTGAGGTTCACGACCACAACCACGGCAACATCGAAACCACCGACGAGCACAAGAAGCTCGCCGAGCGCCGCGTGCGCCTTGGCCTTCTCCTCGCCGAAGTGGGCCGCAAAGCCGATGTGCAGGTCTCTGACGCCGAGTTCACCCAAGCCGTGCTGAACCAAGCCCGCCAGTACCCGGGTCAGGAACGCCAGTTCTTCGAATTCGTGCAGCAGAACCAGCAGATGCAGCAGCAACTGCGCGCCCCGATCTTCGAAGAGAAGGTCGTCGACCACATCCTCGAACAGGCCAAAGTGTCTGAAAAGGAAGTGTCGAAGGAAGACCTGCAGAAAGCTGTGGAAGCGCTCGACGCTGAATAATCTCCCAACCCCGGTTGGAAGAAAGGGCCACCCCGCGCGGGTGGCCCTTTTTGTTTGATCTCAAGGTCAGAGCGACCGCCGCAATCGGTCTGGACTGAGGAGGGGGGCTCTGCCCCCCTCGGCCGTCGGCCTCACCCCCCGGGATATTTCCGAAAGCGAAAAACCTGGGTTGCGCGGGCGGCGAGGAGCGGCGACGCTCCGGACGGGAGGATTTGCGATGACACATACATCTTTTACCGCCGAGGGGTTCGCGGCGTTTCGCGCCAATGACCGTCCGGGGCCGGTTCACATGCTCAATCTGGTGCGCTTCCGGGCAGAGGCGGCCTATGAGGACGGTCGCAAAGCCACTGGGGCGGAGGCCTATGCGGCCTACGGGCGCGAGAGCGCGCCGGTTTTCGCGCGCTTGGGGGGCAGGATCGTCTGGCGTGGAAGTTTCGAGCAGATGCTGATCGGGCCGGGGGAGGAGCGGTGGGATCTCTGTTTCATCGCCGAATACCCGTCTCCCGAGGCTTTTGTGGCGATGATCAAGGATCCGAAATATCGCCGCGCGATGGTGCACCGGCAGGCTGGCGTTGAAGACTCGCGCCTGATCCGCACGGGGCCTTTGGCTTTGGGCGGCAACTTCGGAGAATGAAAACGCCGCGCAGGGTGGGCCTGCGCGGCGGATCCGCCACCCTTGCGAGTGGCGCAAGGGTTATGCGAACGAAGCTTACTCGTCGTCCGAGGCAGCGGAGCCGATTTCGTCGAAGAGTTCGGCGATCTCGAATTCCGCAGCCGCTTCGGCTTCTGCTGCGAGCTGGGCAATCGACTTGCCCGAGGCTTGCAGTTCGGCTTCTTCCGGCGAACGGGCCACGTTGACGTGGATCGTGACTTCGACTTCCGGGTGCAGGCGCACCATGACGTCGTGCACGCCGAGTTCCTTGATCGCAGCGATCAGTTCGATCTGCTTGCGGTCGATCGAGTAGCCTGCGGCTTCCGACGCTTCAGCGATATCGCGCGGAGCGACCGAACCGTAAAGCGCGCCGCCATCGGAGGCGGAGCGGATCACGATGAAGCTCTGGCCTGCCAGCTTCTCGCCAGCGGCTTCGGCTTCTTTACGGGTCTCGAGGTTCCGGGCTTCGAGTTGTGCCTTGCGGGCCTCGAAATCCTTCACGTTCTTTGCCGATGCGGTCAGCGCCTTGCCTTGCGGCAGGAGGTAGTTGCGAGCGTAGCCGGACTTGACGTTTACCACGTCGCCCATCTGGCCAAGCTTTGCCACGCGCTCAAGAAGAATGACTTGCATGTCGTGCTCTCCTTATTTCACGGCGTAGGGCAGAAGGGCGAGGAAACGCGCGCGCTTGATGGCACGGGCGAGTTCACGCTGCTTCTTTGCCGAAACGGCGGTGATGCGGGACGGAACGATCTTGCCGCGCTCGGAGATGTAGCGCTGGAGCAAGCGGGTGTCCTTGTAGTCGATCGCAGGTGCGTTCTCGCCCGAGAAGGGGCACACTTTACGGCGACGGAAAAACGGTTTGGTAGCCATGTGACTGGTCCTTTCTCAGACGGAGATCAACGACGCTCGCGGCGTTCGCCACGGTCGAAACCGCGGTCGCCACGATCACCACGCTCGGGGCGGTCGCCGCGCTCGCCGCGGTCACGCTCGTCACGCTTTTGCATCTGCACCGAGGGGCCATCCTCATGTGCTTCGACCTTAATGGTCAGAACGCGCATCACGTCGTCATGGAGGCGCATCAGGCGCTCCATTTCCTGCACTGCGGCTGCCGGTGCATCAGTGCGGAGCAGCGCGTAGTGGCCCTTGCGGTTCTTGTTGATCTTGTAGGCCATCGTCTTCACGCCCCAGTATTCGGACGTGAGCACCTTGCCGCCGTTATCGGCCAGCACGGTGGAGAAGTGTTCGACGAGCCCTTCGGCCTGTGCATTCGACAGGTCCTGACGGGAAATGAATACATGCTCGTAAAGCGGCATGTGCACTCCTGTTATCAGGCGCATTTCATAGGAGGGCTTTTCCTTCCGCGACCCTCCACGAGAGACTGCGCGGTTTTCATAAACTGCGAAAGGACGGCAGCCCATACGACGGCACGGGGCAGGGCGCAAGCCCGAACCTTGGAAAACCCCAGAAAATATGCGGAAAACTTGCCGGTTTCCGCTGGAAATCGCTCCCAAAAATCCCCGTTCCCGCCCCAATTACGCCCAAGTGGAGGGGCAGGGTAGGCTCAGTCCCGTGTGAAGGGTGATGGAGAAGGTCTATGTATTCGTCAATCCACGATAAATCCGCTTCTGGCAGATCCAAGAGCGTGAATTGGCGTGTCCTCCGCGTTTGCCTCGGGTATTTCACCTCGAAACTCCTGGCTGCAAGCTTCGCAGCGGCAGGATTCGGGTTGTGGATCATCCCGTCGGATGCGCCTTCGGAACTCATGATCCTGAAACTGGCGATATCGGTATTCTTCATCCTGCTCGCCGCCGTCTTCTACACAGGCGGTCGCAATTTCGGGTCGGATGCATTCCACATCGACACAAAGCGCCGCGAAATCCGCCATATCCTGCGTGGAAATGACGGTATCGCCCGCCTTCAGGCGCGCTACAGCTTCGCCGAAGCTGGCGGAAGTGCAACTGGACGACGGCGTCATCCTCGCCCGCGACAAATCGGGGCGCGTCGTGCTGAACCGCCCCTGCCATTCGGTCGACATTGAGCGATCGCTGGCCAGCGCAGTCTCTCTGGGTCTGATCGGCCGCGCCTGAACGCCGCCCTTACGCGCGATACGCCAGCCGCAAGCCGCCCCAATGCCGCCCCATCACCACGATCGGGGCCGATACGTCCTTCATCATAACGAAGCTGCCGTTGCCCATGTCGCGGCGGTAAGCCTGCAGCGCGAAGGGGCGTTTGCTCTGGCCTGCTGTCAGCCCGACGCGGTCGTTGAAAATCCGCCGGTTCCGGCAGTTCGCGGCATTCCAGCCCGGATCGCTAGGGCGCTGTGGTTGCGAGAATTTGCGGTTATGCGTCGGCAGATAGCCGTTCTCGTCCACCGCCGCGCAGAACACCACGCGATCCGACAGCTTCAGCGCTTCCTCTTGCAGATCGGGCAGGGTGCGGTCGGTGAACTGCGTAAACCGCGTCATTACCTGTTCCGGATTACTGCCCGGAATGGGCGTATATTTCCGGTCGAACAGATCGTTGAGCGAGATCGCCCCCGATGATACGACGCGTTCGAAACGGGCCGAAATCTCGGCCGCGATTTTCTGCGCGGCATTGATGAACGGGGTATCGACTGTTTACACCCCGAACCGCGCGGTCTGCGCCGTCAACCGTTCCGAGGCATCCACTACGGTGTCCATATGTTTGCGCGATGTGCGAACGTTCACCTCGGTCGCCCGCGACAAGACGCCGAGGTTCTCGATAATCTCCTCGACCTGCTCGATGGCCGCGTTTGCATCCGCCGTGGCCCCGATGATCCGCGCCTGTTCCGCCGTGATATCGCGCCCGTCGGCGGCAATCTGGCTGATCAGATCGCCAAGTTTCTCGGTCTCGTGCCGCACCGACTGCGCCCGCTGCAACGTGCGCCCGTTGGTATCGATGATCATTCCCGTGCGCGCACCAAGTTCTCCAAGCGTTTCGTTGATCTGCTCTGTCGCTTGCGAGGTCTTCGAAGAAAGCTCCTTCACCTCATGCGCCACAACCATGAAACCGCGCCCCGCAACGCCCACCCGCGCCGCTTCGATCTGGGCATTCAGCGCCAGAAGGTTCGTCATCCGTGCGATGCTGGAAATCTCTTGCGCCACGCGCGACACCAGCTGGAACGCTTCCTTCAGCCCGTCAATGGCCCCCGCCATATCGGTCACTTCGGAAGACAGATCCGTCACTTGCTCCAGAACGCGTCTTACAGAGCCCTGTCCGGCCGCCAATTGCGCTTCGGACCGCTGGGTCACTTTCTCTGCCGATTGCGCGGCACTCGCCACATCATGGCTCGACGCGCTCAAAGCCCCCGCGGCTCCTTCCAGTGCATCGATCACGCGCCGCTCATCGGCAAGGCGCTTGTCTATATCTTCAATCTGGCCATTGGCCTCGGCAATGGAAACGGTCAATTGGCCGATATCCTCGGCCATTTTTCCAATGCCTTTCATAATCGATTGATCTGACAGATCGAGCATCGCTTCCCCCTAATCCGGTCTATCGAATGAGGTAACGACCATACCGCAAAAGTTGTTAACGCTAAACGCAAAACCACTAAGAGCCCCTCCCGCACGCGAGAGCGTTGCAGGCGCGCCGTTCAGCGGGTATTGCCGGAAAAGACATTGGAGAGGAGCCAGACATGACAAGAGCTTTCGTCTTCCCGGGGCAGGGCGCACAAACCATCGGCATGGGCAAAGCCCTCGCGGATGCCTATCCGGAAGCCCGCCGGATTTTCGAAGAGGTTGATGAAGCGCTTGGTGAAAAGCTCTCCACGCTGATCTGGGAAGGCGAGCAGGAAACGCTCACGCTCACCCAGAATGCCCAGCCCGCATTGATGGCTACCTCGCTGGCCGCGCTGCGCGCGCTTGAAGCCGAAGGTATCTCGCTGTCGGCCGCAAGCTATGTCGCGGGCCACTCGCTCGGGGAATACTCGGCCCTCGCAGCCGCAGGCGCGATTTCGGTGGCCGACACCGCCCGCCTTCTGCGCACGCGCGGTAAAGCCATGCAAAGCGCTGTTCCCGTGGGTGTGGGCGCAATGGCGGCCCTTCTGGGCCTCGATTTCGCCGCTGCCAAAGAAGTGGCCGATGCCGCTGCCCAAGGCGAGGTATGCCAAGCCGCGAATGATAACGATCCCGCGCAAGTCGTGGTCTCGGGCCACAAAGCCGCCGTCGAACGCGCCGTGGAACTGGCGAAAGCCAAAGGCGCCAAGCGCGCGGTTATGCTGCCCGTCTCCGCACCGTTCCATTGCGCTCTGATGGCCCCCGCCGCCGAGGTGATGGCCGAAGCGCTTGCCCAGGTGGATATCAAATCCCCCGCCGTGCCCTTGATCGCTAACGTGCGCGCCGAGGCGATCACCGATCCGATCCTGATCCGCAATCTCCTAGTCGAGCAGGTTACATGCTCCGTTCGCTGGCGCGAATCCGTGGAATACATGGCAGCCCATGGCGTCACCGAAGTCTGGGAAATCGGCGCAGGCAAAGCGCTCTCGGGCATGGTCCGCCGGATCGCCAAGGAAATCGAATGCCGCGCTATCGGCACGCCTGAAGACGTCGCCGCTGCCAAAGCGGCCCTGAACGGCTGAAGTTTTCACCCAAGAAATTCCGGCGCTCCCATTCCAAGGGGCGTGCTTTACGAAAGGAACTCCAATGTTTGATCTTACGGGCAAAACCGCGCTTATCACGGGCGCATCGGGCGGCATCGGCGGTGCGATCGCCAAGGCGCTGCACGGGGCAGGGGCCACGGTCGGCCTTTCGGGCACCCGCGTCGAACCCCTCGAAGCGCTCGCCGCCGAACTGGGCAGCCGCGCCCATGTGCTGCCCTGCAACCTCGGCGATTCCGCTGCCGTCGAAGCCCTGCCGAAACAGGCCATCGAAGCCATGGGCGGCCTCGACATCCTCGTGAATAACGCCGGCATCACCCGCGACCAACTCTTCATGCGCATGTCCGACGAGGACTGGGCACAGGTGATCGACGTCAACCTCACCTCCACCATGCGCCTCTGCCGCGCCGTAATGCGCCCCATGATGAAAGCCCGCTGGGGCCGCATCGTGAACATCTCCTCCATCGTCGGTGCCACCGGAAACCCCGGTCAGGTGAACTACGCCGCCTCTAAGGCCGGTATGGTCGGCATGACCAAATCCATCGCCTATGAAGTCGCCTCGCGCGGGATCACTGCCAACTGCATCGCGCCGGGCTTCATCGCCACCGCGATGACCGACAAGCTCAACGACGACCAGAAAGCCGCGATCAACACCAAGATCCCCGCCGCTCGCATGGGCACGCCCGAGGAAATCGCGGCTGCGGTGCTTTATCTCGCCTCCAACGAGGCAGGCTACGTCACCGGCTCGACGATCCACGTCAACGGCGGCATGGCAATGCTCTGATCCCCCGAGGGTCGAAACAAACAGGCGCTCTCCCTCGGGAGGGCGCTTTTTTGTGTCAGCCAGAGGGGAATCACCTGCATTTTTCCCCGTCACGCAGCGTCGTACGGTTTGAAAACGCCACTCTCGCCGCGACTTGCTTGCCGTAACGTGAAGCGGATTTTACCGAATGGTTGGGAAAATAAACTTCTTGCAGACCTCCGAACCCCAAGGCCTCCCCTGTTTTCGCCCCTGTCTCCCTGCTTTTCGAAAGCGTTTGCCTTGTGCAATCACTGTGCTATAGGGGCGCGCAGACGGCCGGGGCGTTTCCTCCCCGCCGAGCCCGCGAATTGCGGGGTGTTGAACCGCTCCAAACCACCGGGGCACAAGGGGATGCCATCCCGTAGGGCAGTGGCAGAAACGGGCCTTCAGAGGCCATCGAGTTATGAGGACTGAAGATGAGCGATATCGCTGACCGCGTGAAGAAGATCGTTGTTGAGCACCTGGGTGTTGACGAAGACAAAGTGACCGAGACCGCTTCGTTCATCGACGACCTCGGCGCAGACTCCCTCGACACCGTCGAGCTGGTCATGGCCTTCGAAGAAGAATTCGGCATCGAGATCCCCGATGACGCGGCTGAAACCATTCAGTCCTTCGGCGACGCGGTGAAGTTCATCACCGAAGCTTCCGCCTAAGATTTCGCCCTTTCGGGCAATCGAAACCCCCGTCGCACCCGCGGCGGGGGTTTTCTATTGGCAAGAGACCGCAGAGAATTCGCTCCCGCTCTTGCCCATAGGCGCGCCAACAGAGTAAGAGCTTTCAAAACCTTACGGGCAAGGGAGAACGCTATGCGTCGCGTCGTCGTCACGGGTCTGGGTCTGGTAACGCCACTGGCATGTGGTGTGGATGAAACGTGGAAGCGCCTTTTGGCAGGGGAATCCGGCGCAGGCCCGATCACCCGTTTCGATGCGAGCCGCGTCACCACTACATACGCTTGCGAAATTCCGCTGGGCGATGGCACAGATGGCACCTTCAATGCCGATGACTGGATGGAGCCGAAAGAGCGCCGTAAAGTCGATGACTTCATCCTCTACGGCATCGCCGCCGCGACCCAAGCGGTTCAGGATGCGGGTTGGACGCCGGAAGACGAAGAAGAGCGCCTCCGCACCGGTGTCATGATCGGCTCCGGCATCGGCGGTCTGCAATCCATTCAGGACACCACGCTGATGATGGCCGAGAAAGGCCCACGTCGCGTCTCGCCCTTCTTCATTCCGGGCGCGCTCATCAACCTGATCTCCGGTCAGGTCTCGATCCGCTACGGCTTCAAAGGCCCGAACCACGCTGTGGTCACGGCTTGCTCCACCGGTGCCCACGCAATCGGCGACGCGGCCCGCCTCATCATGCTCGGCGATGCCGATGTGATGGTCGCAGGCGGCGCGGAAGCGGCGATTTGTGAAATCGGTATCGCGGGCTTCAACGCTTGCAAGGCACTTTCCACCAAGCGCGCCGAAGACCCGAAGAAAGCCTCGCGCCCCTATGACGCCGATCGTGACGGTTTCGTCATGGGCGAGGGCGCAGGCGTCGTCGTGCTCGAAGAATATGAACACGCTAAGGCGCGCGGCGCGAAGATCTACGCCGAAGTGCTGGGCTACGGCCTCTCGGGCGATGCCTACCACATCACCGCCCCCTCCGAGGATGGCGATGGCGGCTTCCGCTCCATGTCCGCCGCTCTGAAGCGCGCAGGCATCACCGCCGACCAGATCGACTACATCAACGCCCACGGCACCTCGACCATGGCCGACACCATTGAACTCGGCGCTGTCGAACGCCTTTTGGGCGATGCGGCCTCGACGGCCACGATGTCCTCCACCAAGTCCTCCATCGGTCACCTTCTTGGGGCTGCTGGTGCCGTGGAAGCCATCTTCTGCGTCCTCGCGATCCGCGATCAGGTGGCACCGCCCACGATCAACCTCGACACCCCCGCCGTGGAGTCGAAACTCGACCTCGCCCCGAACGTGGCCCGCAAGCGCAAGATCGACGTCGCGCTTTCGAACAGCTTCGGCTTCGGCGGCACCAACGCGAGCCTGATCCTCGGGAAAGTCTCCTGATATGTGGCGACATATCGCGTCCAACGCGATCACTCTTCTGTTGGTGATGATTTTCCTTGCTGGAGGCGTCATCCTCTGGGGGCGTGAGCAATATTCGGCGAAAGGTCCGCTGGAAGCCCAGATCTGCCTCAAGGTGGATCGCGGCAGCACCATGAACCGCGTCAGCCGCGAATTGGAAACGGAAGGCGCCGTAAGTTCCGGCACCATCTTCCGCCTCGGTGCGGAGTACACGGACAAGACAGACCGTCTGAAAGCCGGCAGCTACCTTCTCCCCGAAGGCGCATCCATGGCCCAGATCACCGACATCATCACCAAGGGTGGGGCCTCCACCTGTGGCACCGAAGTCGTCTACCGGATCGGCGTCACCGCCTCTTCGGTGCAAGTGCGCGAGTTGGATGCAGCCTCCGGCAAATACATGGAAACCGTCGAGTTTGCCCCCGGCAGCGAAGCCCCCGAACCCTTCACCAAAGCGCGCTCCGATGCAGGCACCCGCTTCCGCATCGCCATCGCCGAAGGCGTGACCAGCTGGCAGATCGTCGAAGGCCTTAAAGCCGTTGACGTACTCGATGGCGCAGCACCCGCCGTGCCCGCCGAAGGCACCCTCGCGCCCGACAGCTACGAAGTGCGCGTCGGGGATACCCGCGCCTCCGTGATCGACCGCATGAGCGCCGCCCAAACCGCGATCCTCGCCACCGCATGGGAAAACCGCGCCGACGGCCTGCCGCTCAAATCGCCGGAAGAAGCACTGGTCCTCGCCTCGATCATCGAGAAGGAAACCGGCGTTCCCGAAGAGCGCGGGCAGGTGGCCTCGGTCTTCATCAACCGCCTCAATCGCGGCATGAAGCTGCAAACCGACCCCACCGTGATCTACGGCATCACCAAGGGCGAGGGCATCCTCGGCCGTGGCCTCCGCCAGAGCGAGTTGCGCCGCGAAACCCCGTGGAACACCTATGTCATCGAAGGCCTGCCGCCCACGCCCATCGCGAACCCCGGCAAAGCCTCCATCGAAGCGGCCCTGAACCCGCTCTCGACCGACTTCGTGTTCTTCGTCGCAGACGGCACCGGCGGCCACGCCTTCGCCGCCACCCTCGACGAACACAACGCCAACGTCGCCAAATGGCGCAAGATCGAAGCGGAGCGGGGCAACAACTAAGCCCCCGCGCACAGAAACAAAAAGGGCGGTTCCCGGAAGGAACCGCCCTTTTTCATTCCGTGAGGCCCGTCTTAAAGCCCGAGCTTCTGCGCCACCAAGGCGTTCACTGCCGCCGGGTTGGCCTTGCCGCCCGTGGCCTTCATCACCTGGCCCACGAACCAACCCGCTAGCTTTGGGTTCGCCTTGGCCTTTTCCACCTGCGCCGGGTTCTCCGCGATCACCTGATCCACAGCCGCTTCAATCGCGCCCGTATCGGTCACCTGCTTCATCCCGCGCGCTTCCACGATCTCCGCCGGATCACCGCCTTCGGTCCAGAGGATCTCGAAAAGGTCCTTGGCGATCTTGCCCGAAATCACATCCGACCCGAGCAGATCCAGCAACCCGCCCAACTGCGCCGAAGACACCGGAGAGGCCGTGATATCCAGCCCTTCCTTGTTCAGCCGCCCAAAGAGCTCGTTGATCACCCAGTTCGCTGCCGTCTTGCCGTCGCGGCCCTTGGCCACCTCGTCGAAGAACCGCGCCGCATCCAGCTCCGCCGTCAGCACATTCGCGTCGTAATCCGTGAGGCCGTAATCCCCCATGAACCGCGCTTTCTTGGCGTCGGGCAGCTCGGGCATATTCGCCGCGATATCGTCCACCCACGCCTGTTCGATCTCCAAAGGCAGGAGGTCGGGGTCGGGGAAGTAGCGGTAATCATGCGCCTCTTCCTTCGAACGCATCGAGCGCGTCTCGTTCTTGTCCGGATCGTAGAGGCGCGTTTCCTGCACCACCTTGCCACCCGCTTCCACAATCTGGATCTGGCGGCGCGCTTCGTATTCGATCGCCGATTGAATGAAGCGCATCGAGTTCATGTTCTTGATTTCGCAGCGCGTGCCCAGATGGCTGAAATCACCCGTCGCCTGATACTTCTCGTACTGGCCCGGCAAGCAGATCGACACGTTCACGTCGGCGCGCAGGTTGCCGTTCTGCATGTTGCCGTCGCAAGTGCCCAAGTAGCGCAGGATCTGACGCAGCTTCGTCACATAGGCCGCCGCTTCTTCCGGTCCGCGAATATCGGGGCGCGAAACGATTTCCATCAGCGCCACACCGGTGCGGTTGAAATCGACGAAAGACATCGCCGGATCCATATCGTGGATCGACTTGCCCGCGTCCTGCTCCAAGTGGATGCGCTCGATCCGCACAAGCCGCGCCACACCTGGCGCCATATCCACGATCACTTCGCCTTCGCCCACGATGGGGTGGTAAAGCTGCGAAATCTGGTAGCCCTGCGGCAGGTCGGGGTAGAAGTAGTTCTTGCGGTCAAACCGGCTGTATTTGTTGATCTGCGCCTCTATCGCCATGCCTGTGCGCACCGCCTGCCGGATGCATTCGCGGTTGGGCACGGGCAGCATGCCGGGCATGGCCGCATCCACCAGCGACACATTGCAATTGGGCTCTGCACCAAAAGCGGTTGATGCCCCCGAAAACAGCTTGGAATTACTGGTGACCTGTGCATGGACTTCCAGGCCGATCACGACCTCCCATTCGCCCGTTGCGCCCTGAATACGATATGTGCTCATAATTCTCGCTCTAGGATGAGGATTGCGCCAGTCAAGCCGCACT